>CAZZYE010000682.1:0-4803 GCA_964658145.1 uncultured Stigonema sp. | reverse complement strand
TCGCGTCTCTACATAGGCTATCGGTTGGTAAATTATCTTAACTGAACCGTATTGAGGCTAATGCGAGATCCCGACAGGAGAAGTACGAGTGTCTAGGTCAAGTCGCTTCGCTCCAATTCGTAATTCGTAGTTCCTATTTGCCCCCTGCATTTATGCAGGGGAACCTAAATAAAAAGTTGCTGCGCATTCTTTCTTTTTCATAAATAAATTTACTTGCTCTGTACCCTCAATTACGAATTAGGAATTAGTAATTATTCGGTCACTGAGGAGAGTGCAGGATATTTTTGGACTTCATTGGCGAGTCCATCTGCGGTTCAAAATCTAAATTTACATCAAACGGAGAGGGGGGGATTCGAACCCCCGTTGACGTCGCCGCCAAAACGCATTTCGAGTGCGTCACCATCAACCACTCGGACACCTCTCCAGAGGTAATAGTATTCCTATATTATTCATAAGAATATCACAGAATTGTAAGTTTTTACAAGGTCGATGTTTTGTTTTCTGTCGCTTGGATGAATGCCTCAAACTGACCGTTAGGTGTCCATTGGATAGCACCATCTCTTGCTGTCAGGAACACTTTTGTCTGACTTTGATTCAGTTCAGACAAAGTTTGTCGGTCAAGTGTGGTGTAAGAAGCGATCGCCACCTGTGGTTGTAAGGTCTGAACTAATTCTTTCAGAGACTCACCAAGACACCACAGCACCTGCGGATGAGGTAACGCCCCACTTTTGACAAGCTGAGTGAGTTCATCTGGTTTGAGATTACCTACTAATAGCCAATTCTGACCTAGTATGTTCAGTTGTAAGATCGGCAATTGGTCGTTGATTAATTGTGCGACAGTTGTACCAGCGTTTATCGGTTGACCAACTATTAAAGGCTGGTAAATGCCCTTTTGGTTTTGCACTTCTGTTTGAATTCCCTGATTGACCAAGGAAGACTCCGGCTTGAGGGAATATTGATAAAAAACTTTTATTGGTAAACGTTGTAGCACCTCTACCCAACTATTACTGCCTTCTCCTTGGAAATCAGTGGCGATCGCCCAATCAATTTGATTCACACCCTGCTGTTGTAGAAATGGCAGTATGGTGTAGCGTCCTGTTCCCTCATCTCCACTATTAATCAGCGTTACTTTTCCTTGGTCTTGAATTACCAAAACTGGTTCTCCACCAGATGCTAGCACTGTGATCCGAAACAAAGTGTTTGCATGCCAAATTGGAATTAATACTAAACCAACGGATATCAAGCCTGCAAACCACCATCGCTTTTGCCACCAAGGTATCAGCCAAGCTAAGATCATCAATGTATAAACAGCTAGCATCTGCCCAGTAGATATGCTGCCAACAGCAACAGATGTACCAGGTAATTTAGCGAAAAATTCCACAAAATGAATAAATGAATGTGTCGGATAATACAATAAACTTGCCAAAACGCTGCCAACATCAGGCAAGATTAAGCTTGCCAAGGCACTGATAATACCACCAATAGTAATTATGGAAACAAATGGGCAGACAAGGATATTCAATGGCAAACTATAAACTGCTATCACGCTAAAAACGTGCAACAGGAGTGGTAATGTCCAAATTGTGGCGGCGAGGGGAAGTGCAATTAAAGAAGCGATCGCAGGTGGTAACCAATCCAAACGTTGAATTAATGGTCGGACTGTAACAATCAACCCTAGCGTTGCTAAAAAACTCAGTTGAAACCCTAAGTCCCAAATCCACAGCGGATTAAACAGCAACAATAGTACTGCCGCAACCAGCAGTGCACCCAACCTTTTTACTTTTCGTTTCAATCCTACGCCAATTAATGCTGCCAATCCCATAATTACAGCTTTAAGTACTGGTGGCTGGAAACCTGTTAAACCTAAGAAGATAATTAATGCTATACAGCCAAGAGTAAATTGGGTTACTCTTGTTGAACGCCTTGTCAATCCCAGTACCACACTCAAAATCAAAGAAGTTTTTAACCCTGGCGATCCCAAAACATGAGCTAAACCCGTCACTACAAATAAGTCGCGGATATCGTAGGGTAAATCAACAGCTTTGCTGCCTAAAACCATTGCACTCACAAGTGGACCATTCGGAATACCCAACCCACGAACGTGCGATCGCACAATTTGCTCTCGGACTTTCCACCATCCCCATTTATGCTCCTCATCCAAAATACTTACTTGCCGTCCACTTAAACCAGCAAAAGCGCCCTGTTGCTTGAGAAACTGCTGAAAATCGAAAGCGCCAGGATTGGATGCTGGTTTTGGCTGGTACAGAATGCCAGTAACAGCAATTTGTTGATTAGGGTATAACCCAGTAGCCTCAAGTAAAGGCACAGTTACGTATAACTTACCAGTGACCCCTTTACTGACACTTGTTGGACCATTATCATTTTTTACCTCATCTATCTGGGTCGCTGCTAACCAAAATTGTCCCCGCTGGTTGCGAGTCAAGCGAGGTGTACTTGTTACCTGACCGCGAACAATAAATAGCTGTTCTTGATGATTGCTATTATCTGAAGGGATAAACTTACTAACGTCATTGACTCCTGGTTGGGGAATTCGCGCTTGAAAATACAGGCTTGCCAACAACCCCACCACACCAGCAACCAGCCACACTCTTGGTTTAGGAGTAGTTTGCAGCAATTGCGGTGCTGTCTTAATATTTGCTAGAGGCTTTTTCGTACTTTGTGGTGGTTTCCGTGGTATAGGGCGTCGAATGGTAAAGGTAACCGCGAGTACTACGCCCAGAGCTAACACCCAAAAACCACCCCTAGGAACACCGGTAAATAGTAACCCGAAAATGTAGCCAAGACAAACAATTACACCACTTGCCTGAATCATCAGCAAAATTACCTGACAACTGAAGTTGTGCGCCAGTCGCCTACGGAGGGAAACCCTCCTGCAGCGCTGGCTTGGCTGCAAAAACAAAGTCCGTGCAGACTGACTTCATCAAGCCTGCATAGGTGGGCTTTGTTAGTGTAGCCCCAGACTTCCAGTCTGGAGGCGTTTAACAAAATTGGCAATAGCTACCAGACCCATGCTGAACTTTAGCGATTCTATCCAAAGGGTGAAAGCTAGTGACTGGTTTTAACCAGCCAGTCTCTAATAGCCTCACGAATTAATTCATTAATGGAGCGTTCTGTTTGTGCGGACATTCTTTTCAAATCTTTATATTCTTCTTCAGATAATCTCAGATTGTATTTTTGCATAATCCCATCTTATATGTTAATATGGGATTATAGTAGCATACGGATGAAAAACTCCAACACTAATTGGTTACCATACTGCACCAGGAAAACTGAAGATATGGGGTTGCATCAAGAATAACTTTTAAAAAGTTGCCTTTTGGTGCGTAAAATCTTCAAGGTAGAAACTCCAGGTAACGGCACAGCTAGGATATCTTAGCCGAGTCCGATAATGGCAGTTTGCAGCCCAGCCAACCTAGTTTGATAGCTAGGGAAAAGAAGTGACGAAGTGCGGATTTAGCCGTGGTAGTCACAACGATTCAGAATCCTCCGGTTTCTACCGGGGGAGAGTTCAACCAATACAAACACCACGATCGCCATCATCACAGGATGTCCCCAATCCACAATCGGTTCAGGGATTCCCAGCGATCAAAACCACGCAGCGATTGGTTCTAAAAACTCACTCAAATTAGTCATTTCTCACACACCTTCTTTTAAATCTCACGCAAAAACTGGCAACGGATTAGGTAGCGGATGTAACGGATGTTATCACGGTATTGAGCGCCGACGAGTGCGGATGCTTTATCTGTTATTCCCATCTTTAACTCATCCGTTACATCCGTTATTTCATCCGTTGCCAGTCTTCAACAACGGAAAACCCAACTTCTCCCGTTGTTCCACATACAGTTGAGCCACTTTCCGCGCCAAATGCCGAATTCTGGCAATATAACGAGTCCGTTCCGTTACTGAAATGACTCCTCTCGCATCCAGTAAATTGAACATGTGTGAACACTTGAGCACATAGTCCAAGCTGGGTAACACCAGTCCTCGCTCCGTCAATTGCTGAGCCTCTTGCTCGTACATATTAAATAGAGTTAGCAGCATTTCAGGATTCGAGGCTTCAAAGTTGTAGACACACTGCTCAATCTCTCCTTGAAGGAAAACATCTCCATATGTAATGTTGTCCGTCCAAGCGATCTTAGTTATTGCTTCTACACCTTGGAGATACATGGTTAGACGTTCCAGACCATAAGTCATCTCAATTGACACTGGACGACAATCAAGTCCTCCACACTGCTGGAAGTAAGTAAATTGAGTAACTTCCATCCCATCTAGCCATACTTCCCAGCCAGTACCCCACGCTCCCACCGTTGCATCTTCCCAGTTATCCTCCACAAAGCGGATATCGTGGTCTTCAGGACGAATGCCCAAAGCTCTCAAGGAGTCGAGATAAATCTCCTGAATATTATCTGGGGAAGGTTTAATTAGGACTTGGTACTGATAATAGTGTTGAAAGCGATTTGGATTTTCGCCATAGCGCCCATCTGTAGGGCGACGACAGGGTTCAACGTAAGCTACAGCCCACGGTTCCGGTCCCAGCGCCCTTAAAAATGTATGGGGGTTTTTAGTGCCTGCTCCTTTTTCAATGTCGTAGGGCTGGGCAATTAGGCAACCGCGATCGGCCCAAAACTGATGCAATATTGCTATTACCGACTGAAAATTCACTTCTATACTCTTCCTTATTCAGCACAGTGCATAACCCATTGTTGCGTAAACCTAGCACTGTAAACCTTTTAGGGCGATCAAAAAATTTCTCAAAAAACTTTGAGAAAAAGGTTGACAGAC
>CAZZYE010000681.1:0-4804 GCA_964658145.1 uncultured Stigonema sp. | reverse complement strand
GTGCTGCTAGTACTGGTAGTACTGGCGCTGGGTGGTGTAATCAAAACTCCGGCATTTACGTTACGTGCAGTAATAATCCCTGAGAAGGGAGCCGTCACTTTTTCGTAGGACTTCAACACGGCATAACGCTGGAGATTCGCTATATTAGAATTGACAATAGCTTGCGTCGCATTGACGTTAGCTTCGTCTACACTGACAGTGTTTTGAGCAGACTGGACGCTTGCTAGACTGGCTTTATATGTCGCATATCTAGTATCTGCATCTTCCTGAGATACAACACCTTGCCGCACAAGAGTCTTCCAGCGACTCCATGTTTGAAGTGCTATGAGTAAATTGGCGCGGGCTTGGCTTAAGTCTGAGCGACCTTTGGCTAAAGCAGCACGACTTTGAACCAGATTTGCCTGTGCTTGTGCTAAATCTGCCCTCGCTTGCAGGAATTGCTGATCGGTTTCGGGCGACTCAATCTCAGCTAATAACTGACCTTCTTTGACGCGATCGCCTATGTCTACCAACCAGCGACGCAAATATCCATTGCTTCGGGCGTAAATGCTAGTTTGGTTGAGAGGCACCACACTGCCTGGTAGAACCAAATCAGTAGCAGTAGCACGCTTTGCCTGAATAACATTAACTGAGGGTACGACGCTTTCTGCCTTTACATCTGCTTTTAATTCCTTATTTTGGGTTAACCTGGGTAAGATGCCTATAGCCAGCAGGGTCACGAAAAAACCAGTACCTAGGGCGATCGCTACTATCGGACCACGACCATTGTCACCTCGTTTCCGCTTCAGGGGTGCTGGTTGCGGTGATGAGGATTTTTGATCCTGATAATCCATATCAACGGGTGCTGGTTGCGGTGACTTCGGTTTAACATCCTGAGAATCCATAGGTATTACTCCTGTTTTGACGACAAGGCGAATGCGGCATGTGGATCGGAGGGAGCATCGTCCTCCTCATCCATAGGACGGGGCTGTTGACGTCGCAGCATGCTATAGACGACTGGCACAAAGATCAGAGTCGCAAATGTTGCAGCTGACAAGCCGCCAATCACTGCGCGACCCAAGGGCGCATTCTGCTCACCGCCTTCCCCAAGACCGAGGGACATTGGTATCATACCGATAAGCATGGCAAAGGCAGTCATCAATACGGGACGCAGTCGAGTGTAACCAGCCGCCTGAGCTGCACGATAAGCATTTTCTCCCTCCATCCGCTGCTCATTGGCAAAAGTAATTAACAAAATACTATTTGATGTTGCCACACCAATACTCATAATCGCACCCATCAACGAGGGGACACTGAAGGTGGTGTGGGTGACAAACAACATCCAGATAATGCCAGCCAAAGCACTAGGCAACGCCATCATGATAATGAAGGGATCGAGCCAAGTTTGAAAGTTCACCACCATCAAGCAGTAAACCAGCACAATCGCGAACACCAGTCCAAACCCCAAACCCACGAACGAAGAATTCATCGTTTGAACTTGACCGCGTACCAGCATTTTACTGCCCTTGGGCAACTTGTGCTGAAATTTTGCCACAATCTGATTAACATCATGGGAAACTCCCCCAAGGTCACGACCTTGCGAGTTGGCAAAGACATCGAAAACAGGTTGGACGTTGTAGTGATTGACGACTGCCATCATCGTGTCACGTTTGACAGTAGCCAAATTGCCCAAAAGTTGTGGATCGCCATTAGTACCATTAGCAATCGGTGTACTCTGGAGGGTGTCAATGGAATCAATTTTGTACTGGGGGACTTGAACGGCAAGAGTGTAACTCACCCCTTTTTTGGGGTCCAGCCATTGGTTAAGTGCTGCCTGACCACTCGAACTTAAGGTAGTCAGCACACTGTTGGCTACATCGCGCTGAGTTAGACCGACTTGTTGTGCCTCTGTACGGTCCACATCAAGGCGCAATCTAGGCGCATCCATGACTTGCTGCACATGCACATCTACAGCACCAGGGACACGTGACACAAGTGCTTCGATTTGTTTAGCAATATCAAAGTTCTTCTGTGTGTTTTGCAGTGGACCAGATATTTGAATGTCAACGGCTGCAGGCAGACCAAAATTCAGAATTTGCGTGACAATATCAGCAGGCTCGAAAAAGAAGGTGTAATTAGGAAATTTCACTTTCAATTTCTGGCGTAGTTGCTGGACGTATGAAAAAGTCTTTCCAGCTTCTTTCAGGGAGACGAGAATATCAGCATCAGCAGAACTAATTGTTGCCCCGTTGTAGCCATAGGTAAGATTGATGCCACTGCTGGGTATGCCAATGTTATCCAAAACTATGGCTAGATTATCAGCTGGAATAGTTTGACGGATAACGTCTTCTATTTGACCAACAGCTATTTCTGTCTCTTCCACGCGGGTTCCAGGTAAAGCCCGTACATGCAAGGTTAACTGACCGCCATCGACTTGGGGGAAAAAGTCTTGACCTACAAACGGCAGGAGCACTCCTGCACTCACCCAAAAAGCGCCGAACAACACAAAGACAATTTTGCGACGATTCAATGCCCAAGTGAGGATACCGTGATACCAGTCACGAAATCTTTCAAATTGGTGATCAAACTTTTCGTGCATTCGCCAAATCCAGTCTTTCTTGACAGGTTTTTTGGCTTCTTTTGTTGCCCTTGTTCCGTCAGACGACAAGCCATCTGCTGAATTTGTCTGGTGGTCATTGTTATTGTGTCCATCAGACAACCAGGGGTCTGGTGAATTTGTCTGGTGGTCGTTGCCATTGTGTCTGGCAGACAATAAGCCATTTGGTGAATTTGTCTGGTGGTCGTTGCTATTGTGTCCGTTTCCACTACCATGATGTTCTTCGCCTGAAGTATACAAGTCCAGTTCAGGCCCTAGTAAATAGTTCGCCATTGTGGGCACTACGGTTCGCGATAGCAGGTAGGAGGCAAGCATGGCAAATACTACAGCCATAGCTAGAGGTACAAATAAGTACTGTGCCACCCCACTTAAAAACACCACTGGTACAAACACAATACAAATAGACAACGTTGCTACAAGCGCTGGGGTAGCGATTTGCTGCGCACCATCCAAGATCGCCCGCTTGAGTTGTTTGCCTTGTCCCAGATTACGATGGATGTTTTCAATTTCCACCGTGGCATCATCTACCAGAATACCAACAGCTAGGGACAGACCACCCAAGGTCATGATGTTGAAGGTTTGCCCCAAAGAACTCATGACAATGATCGAAACCAAGATAGAAAGGGGAATTGAGACTGCCACGATCAGGGTGCTGCGCCAACTTCCCAAGAAAACCAGAATCATCAATGCTGTGAGACACGCAGCAATCAGCCCTTCTTTGATGACGCCATCAATAGAAGCCTTAACAAACACGGATTGGTCGAACAAAAACGATAAATTCAGTTCCTTTGGCACGGTGGCTTGGATCTGAGGCAAGATTTCTTTAACGCGCTTGATGACATCAATGGTGGAGGCACTACCACTTTTGAGAATGCTAAGCAAGACAGAACGTCGGCCATTCTGGCGCACAACATTGGTTTGCACAGCGAAGCCATCCCTTACCTGCGCCACGTCGCGAATGTAAACCACGGTCCCGTTGACTTGCTTAATCGGCAAATCGTTGAGGGCTGACACTACGTCTGGACTATTGTTGATCTGCACAGCGTAGTCGCGAGCACCTATCTTCGCATCGCCTGCGGGCAGGACGAGGTTTTGGGCGGTAACAGCGTTAGTGACATCTTGGGCAGAAACACCTTTGGCATAAAGCGCCTGTGGGTCGATATCGACCATGATCTGCCGAGGTTTACCACCGTAGGGCAAAGGTACACTCGCCCCTTGCACTACCGCCAACTGGGTGCGGATGAAGTTGGTGGCAAAGTCGCTGATTGTTTGTTCCGGAAGAGTTTTACTGCTCACACTCATCTGGATGATCGGCACACTGGAAGCGTTGTATTGGATGATAAACGGCGGTGTGATCCCAGGTGGCAGAGGGCGCAAAACTGTTTGACTGATAGATGTGATTTGGGCAACTGCCGAGGGCATGTTGGCATTTGGTTGGAAGAAAACCTTAATCACACTGAGTCCACTCAGGGATTGAGATTCCATGTGTTCAATGTCACCAACGGTCGTGGTGATAGCGCGTTCACTAATTGTGACAATTCGCTCTGCCATTTCTTCCGGCGTTACGCCCGTGTAAGTCCAAACTATGCTGACGACAGGAATATTAATGGCAGGAAAAATGTCAACAGGTGTACGGAACATTGTCAATACACCTAGGAGGACAATGAGCAATGCCCCAATAACGAATGTGTATGGGCGACGTAAAGCGAGTCGGACTATCCACATGGAATTACCTATGAAATGCGTTTTAATGGTACTGATCTACAGTTCGCAGTACTAATCTTTAGAGTGCTAACCTTTAGACTGGCATTTTCTTAGCAACGCTTGTTGCACGAAACTAAAGTTGATTTTGAACCTTAAGTAAATGTCATCTTAAATGTCAAGAGGTTATGGGGGCGATCGCTCTCAAGGAATCGATCAGCGCCTTTCATGCAATCGCATCTCTCGCCGGAGCGATTTAATGATAATATTTGTCTTATTTTTTCTTCAAAGCTCTAAACTTGACTGGACAATAAAAGATAGCTTTCTCCTTTAAGCAAAGTTTTGACAAGCATTGTGTTATTGACGAACTTAAGTTTTTTAATTGTGAATTTCTCCAAATTTCCTTAATACCACAGCTATAGGACAACTGTCAAGTAAATATTACAATGGATTCAGTCTTATCTTGATCATGACAGACTAGGGTTAAGATTTAAATCTTTCCTTTGG
>CAZZYE010000680.1:0-4805 GCA_964658145.1 uncultured Stigonema sp. | reverse complement strand
GGGAGAAGCGCAGATCGCATCCCGGACTGTACGCCAAGGGGCAGCCATTCTACCAAGCAGGCTGGCTCCATATCGTTCTAATCGCTGACGTAGTTTTGCTGGCATGGCTGGGCGCAATGAGCTGGAAATACCGTGGCGCTCCCAATACTCTCCAGTTACCCACTGCTGCAAGATTTGAGCTTCTTGGGAATGAGTTTGCTCAGGAAAAGACCAGTTTGAGTTCAAATCAGAGCGGAAACCTACAATAAAAATACGTTCTCGCTTTTGTGGTACTCCATAATCAGCCGCGTTTAGAAGCCTAAAGCTAACACGATAACCAAGTTCATCGTTAGCACAACTGTTGTGTTGGCGCTCAAGTCTTACCAGATGCTCTGCCCAAGAATCATCTGGCTTGGGTAATAGCTCAGGATGAGCAAGCTGCAAAATAATGTACTTAAAATAGTCACTGAATGTGGCACGAAGCAACCCGCGAACATTCTCGATCAGAAAAGCTTTTGGACGTAATTCACGCACCGCCCGAAAAAACTCGGGAAACATATCCCGTTTATCTAAGTAAGCACCATGCTTGCCACCAATAGAAAAAGGCTGACAAGGTGGTCCACCAGCCAGGAAATCTATTTCGATAACGGTAGAGTAGTCAAAATCCGCTACGTCCATCTGATGAATAGACCAGTTGCTAACAAGTGCAATTCCTCTCCCAAGGGAGACGCTGCGCGAACGACGCTGATTTTCATAGATAGTGTGACAACTGTATTTATCGCATTCCACAAGTGCCTGATGATGAAAACCTGCCATAGCTGTTCCCATAGCTAAGCCTCCAGCACCTGTAAATAACTCTACTGATTTCACAAGTTCAGAAACCTTAACAATTAGTTGCAAAATATTATCGATGATCTACCTTTGTCCATGACAAGTTCATCCCACAATTCCCGATCTGCAACTATTGGTTAAATTCTAGATTTTTCAGGCAGATCCAATCGCCTTCAACCAGGGCGATCGCACCACCTGGAAATGGATCTGTCTGCGAACGGTTTGGCGCTGTAATTAAAGCCGTTAGTTTTTCAATTTGCTCAAAACTAGGAGCACTCTTCAGTATTTGTTGTAATACCTGTCGCATGACGCGACGTTGTAAAGCAATTGGTGCTTTTTCCAATACGCGACGATTCAGGGCAACAGATTTTGTAGCGGATGTAGCGGATGAGTTATCTGTGATCCCCACACTTACATTATCCGTTACATCCGTTACATCATCCGTTGCCGCGTTTATCGCCTCTTGCCTCAACTGATGGGCAGCAAGTTCAAGATATTCCACTTCTGCTTGTAGAAGTTCTGCTGTTTGGGCTAAGGCTGATTCGACTTGGGAGTTGAAATTTTCTCGCAAATATGGTATTACCTCTTGGCGAATGCGGTTGCGGGCGTATTTCAAATCTTGATTGGTAGAATCTTCCCAAATTGGTAATTGAAACTCTTGACAAAATTGCCCTGTTTGTGTACGACTCAGTTCTAAAAGTGGACGCACCAGCAAAATGTTATCAGTTAATGGGCGTTGCCAACCTAAGGCTTGCAAACCATCGGCGCCAGTACCACGAATTAAATTGTAAAGTAGGGTTTCAGCGCGATCGCTTGCCGTGTGACCTGTAATAACGCAGTTGTAATGATTTTCCAGGGCGATCGCACTTAAAGCTTCATACCGCCAATTGCGTGCAGCCGCTTCGCTATTTAACGGCTGCGTAGCTGTTTGTAAATAAAACGATATTCCCCAAGTTTGAGCGAGATTTTCTACGTGGTTAGCATTCGCTTGAGAGTCGGCACGCCAACAGTGATTACAGTGGGCAATTGCTAAATGCCATCCCCATTTTGGTTGTAAATCTAACAGTAGCTTAATTAAACACAAAGAATCTTGACCACCAGAGACAGCGACTAATAGCCGCCCGTTGCGCTCAAATAGGTGACGAGATCGGATGGTACGGTGTATTTTTGCATGGAGGGGAGTCCACATTTTAGATTTTGGAGCCATGAATTTTGGATTGTGCCGACTACCAAAATAATTTATTCGGTATTTGATTTGACTAGAGTACTTGCACCCTTTACTAAAGGATTTGCCACCATCCGCATTCCTGCTGGTGTTGCTAAAGTTAGACCACGACGCACAGGACGCAAAGAACGCTTGTTGACTAGTGATACTTGAAAGTGCGATAGAATTGTCGCCAACACCAGTTTCATTTCATACTGGGCAAATGCCATACCAATACAGCGACGATTTCCGCCACCAAAGGGCAAATACTCATAAGGGGAAAATTGACGTGACAAAAAGCGTTCTGGTTTGAACTGCTTTGGCTGTGGGTAAACTTCTTCCCGATGGTGCGCCAAGTAAATGCTAGGGATGACTGCTGTTCCCACAGGCAGATTGTAACCCATAATTTCCATTGGGGATTTTACCACCCGCAAGAAACCAGTCATCACAATTGGGTAGATGCGCAGGGTTTCTTGGCAAACCGCTGTTAAATAAGGCAATTTGGTAATGATACTCGGATCTGGGTTGTTACCAACAGAGTCAAGTTCTCTTTGCAACTTGTCACGCACCTCTGGTAAATAATCAATCCAGTAAAATGCCCATGTCAAAGCTGAGGCGGTAGTTTCATGTCCTGCAATCAGCAGCGTCATCAACTCATCGTGTAACTCTTCATCTGACATTGATTTACCATCTTCATCACAAGCAGACATCATCAAACTGAGGATATCTTGGCGATTTTGGTAAGATTCTGCCCGACGTTCTTGAATAAGAGCATAAATGAGTTCGTCCGTTTGTTGTCGCAAGCTTACTATTCGACCCCAAGGACTCCACGCGCCGAAATCTTTTTGTATAAATGGAAAAAAGATAGCGCTGGACATTAAAGGAGAACTCATTGCATCTAGCAGCGAAGTAAGGAGTAGCCTAAGTGTTTGAAAACGTTGCCCTTCATCCAAACCAAACACCACTCGTAAGATGACACGTAGTGTGATTTCTTGCATGGACGCACGGATATTGAAAGGGAGTCCAATCTTCCATTCGTCACTTACTTGCTGTGTAATATCATGGATATTTTCACCGTAAGTCCGCATCCGATCGCCATGAAAGGGAGGAGTTAATAATTGGCGTTGACGCCGGTGGCGATCGCCCCCCAGTACAATCAGGGAGTTAGGACCTAGCAAAAATAGTAATCCTTGACCCCCACCCCCAGCCTCTAACTGGCTAGAATCAGCAGCAAAAATCTGCTGTAGTGCTTGAGGATGACTGAAATATACACCATAAGTACCATCTCGACCCCTGATGCTGAAATTATCACCATAAGCTTTAGCAAAATCCTCAACATATTCCTGCGGCTGAAAAATAAATTTCATCCGCCGCAGGAATATGGGCATTGTCGGTCCATCTGGTAAGCTGTTAGTTACTGTCATATTGTGAAGTAGATGGTGTTGACTCTATTGTGGCGAGTTTAAATGTGGTTCGTGTTAGATAAAGCGTTATATTCTTATTAGGTAGCGTCGTTCGTAAACAGTGCCAAAAATAGTCGCTATCCTTAACGGCAAGGGAGGAGTTGGTAAAACAACTACCGCAGTTAACCTGGCTGCAACCTTTGCCCAACAGAAAAAGGTTCTTCTGATTGACGCAGATATTCAAGGTTCTGCTAGTTGGTGGTGTGGGCGTAGTGAAAAGGGCATGGGTTTTGATCTATCCCAAGAGACAAATCCCAAGCTTTTAGGTGATTTAAGAAAGATAACAGGTTACGATTTAATAATGGTGGATACGCCTCCTGCGCTGCACTCTGAAGCATTAGCTGCGGTAGTCGCGAGTGCAGATTATCTAGTTTTGCCGACACCGTGTGCACCAATGGATTTGGCTGTCCTGATTGAGACAGTCAGAGAAGCAGTCACTCCTGTGGGAACTCCCCATCGAGTGTTGCTAACTAAGGTGGATACGCGAAGTTTGGGGGAAGTACTGGAAGCTCAAAATACTCTCATACAGCTAGGAATCCCTGTTTGTCAAGCCTTTATCCGTGCCTACAAAGCGCACGAACGAGCTGCCCTTGACGGTGTGGCGATTCATCAATGGCGAGGAAATAATGCACGGGAAGCGGAATCAGACTACCGCCGTGTAGCTAATGAAATAAAGCGTGATTGGAGGGCATAATGGTCAAGAAACGTCTTTCTGACTTACTACAAGAAGAAGCGCAAAAATCTTCACCACCAGAAGGTGAAACTACTATCGAAGTCACTGCAATCCCCGTTCATTCACCTGTTGACGAGGTGGAAGAAGCAGCTTCCAACCCAGCAGAGTCAGATCCAACACTAGTAGTTGAGGAAACAACTGCTAAGCGTACTCATCCCACTAAAGCAGAATTAGAAGCAACTGTAAAAGAGTTGACACAAACGCTAGAACAAGCACGCCAAAAGGAAGCAACTCTTGAGCAGCAAATTGATGATTTGCAATCAGCTTTGTCTGAACAAAAAGAATTGGCTCTTCGTTTTAAAAAAGAGCTAAAAGAAGCAAAACAAGCAGCAGTTTACTTAGCAGAAGCTAATTCTAAACTTACAGAAGACAATAATACTTTGGAACAAGAGAAAAACAATAATACTTTGGCACAAGAAAAAAACATTAATACTTTAAAGCCGGAGCCAAAAATACCCAGACAAACAAACTACAAAAAATCATACCAAAAATTAGAAAATTTACCTCAGAAGCAACCCCAAGGGTCTATTGATGCTTCTCCTCAAACGTGGTTACTTGACTAAGAAATTGCGAATAATTCGTAATTCGTAATTCG
>CAZZYE010000679.1:0-4806 GCA_964658145.1 uncultured Stigonema sp. | reverse complement strand
TATTTAGTAATTGTTGTAGGCTTTACAAGCGCGATTGGTGATTAATGCGCTTCCGCAATTCAGCTTCTATTTGCTCATCTGTTGTGCAAATGACCGATACAAAAAAAGGATGCAGAGCAAGTAAATTCATTTATGGAAAAGGTGCCTTCTCATCTCTCGTTAACACGGTGTCAAATACAAACCCAAGAACAAATACAAAGAACGAGGCAACAAATAGAAGTCACTTAAAAGCAACTCCGAGAACTGAAAAACTTTTGACGAAACTGAAGCAGTTTATCAATACCTAAAAAACAATGAACACAAAAAACTTAATTATAAATAAACGTTACAATGAAGCAAAGTATGTAGATAAGAATAACATTATGCAGGCTTTGTCGTGGGATCATTCGCTGCCACCTAGTTACCCAGTGTTGATTGAATTGGATCGGGAAAATCATTGGATCGCAAGCGTAGTCGGTTGGGCTGATGCCAAGGGGGTTGGAACAACACGGGATGAGGCGATCCAAATGTTGCGACAGTATTTAATGGGTAAACAGTCGCGAGGGGAGTTGATTGCTTTGAGGGTGGACTCTGGGCAGCAAGAGTTGCATCCTTGGATGGAATTTGCAGGCATGTGGGCTTCTGATCCGCAGTTTGATGAGTTTGTGGCCCAGATGCAGGCTCAAAGGGAATTAGATGATCGTTGTGAGGGCATTGTGTGAGTCTGTGGATATTTGATACAGATTGTTTAACCCTATTTCAGCATGGTCAACGTCAATTGATTGAGCGGGTCGCGAGGCTACCCCAAGAGCAAGTTACAACGACAATTGTAACCTTGGAAGAGCAGGTTCGGGGACGATTTAATTTGGTACGTCGAGCAGAAACGATTGAACAACTGGTGAATGCTTACCAGCGTTTGCAGGAAGTGATCGTGTTTTTTCAACGGTTTCAAGTATTGGAATTTTCGCCTTCAGCAGGAACACACTACCGATCTCTAAAAGAGCAAAAGTTGCGGATTGGAAGCCGAGATTTGAGAATTGCTGCCATCGCACTTTCAAACGATGGAATTGTGGTCACTCGAAATCAGAAGGATTTTAGTCAAGTTCCAGGACTCAAGATTGAAGATTGGCTGTTGTAGCAGGGGCGAGTGTACTATCAACAGAACTTTTTTTCCCCTGCTTTGCCATCAACTTAGCAAACATTCCCGACTGAGAAGCCAGTTCCTCAAACGTCCCCTGCTGCACCACTCTCCCCGCTTCAATCACATAAATCCGGTCGGCATTACGAATTGTACTCAAACTGTGAGCGATCGCAATCCGCGTTACCTTCAACCGATCCAAACTCTCACTCACAATTGCCTGCGTGCGCTTATCCAACGCACTCGTCGCCTCATCAAAAAAGATAATCCTCGGCTTCAATACCAACGCACGGGCAATAAGTAACCGCTGTCGTTGTCCACCTGATAAATTTGCCCCCCCTTCTGATATTACTGAAAGTAATGTTGAAGCGCTTCGCGATGCCTGCGGCGGGCTGCGCCTACGCACTTCTGCCATGAATGTTAGTTTGGCTCTTATTCTGGGAACTCTGTAAATGTAGACCCTTAGATTTGTCAGTCCTCCGGTAACCTTGAGCCTAATTCACTTTTCTGTAGCAATTCCTACCTACAATGGAGAAAGCCGTTTACCCAAAGTTCTGGAACGGTTGCGATCGCAGACGGATGTAGAACACCTTAACTGGGAAATTATTGTTGTTGACAATAATAGTTCAGATGGGACTGCAAAAGTTGTTCAGCAATACCAAGCCGCGAAGTCTTCCGGGCAGAGTACTCTGTACGGACTTCGCGAGGAGAGCGATGATGTACCCTTGCGCTACTATTTTGAAGCTGAACAAGGAGCGGCATTTGCCCGACAACGTGCTATCCAAGAAGCCACAGGTGAACTTGTCGGTTTTCTCGATGATGACAATTTACCTGCACCTAATTGGGTTCGTGCTGCCTACGAATTTGGGCGTCTTCATCCTCATGCTGGTGCATACGCTAGCCAAATTCATGGCTTATTTGAAGTCGAACCGCCTCCGGAACTAAGACGAATCATTTTTTATCTAGCTATTACTGAACGTGGGAGCGAACCTCTATTATACGAACCTCGAAAAAAGGGAGTTCCTCCTAGCGCGGGTCTAGTTGTACGTCGGCTTGTGTGGAAAGATCATGTCCCTCCGCGTCTTTTCTTAATAGGTAGAGTCGGGTCATCAATGTTAGGTGGTGAAGATGCTGAAGCTCTTTTGTATATTCATCGGGCAGGTTGGGAAATTTGGTATAACCCAGCAATGGAAGTAGAGCATGTGATTCCATCCTGGCGATTAGAAAAAAATTACCTAATTTCCTTAATGCGTGGAATTGGTTTCAGCCGCTATCATTTGCGGATGCTACTATTTGAAACTTGGCAGAAACCCTTCGCTTTTTTGCTCTACCTACTAAGTGATTTACGTAGATTAATATTACATTACCTAAGTTATTATACAGTAATAGACAGTGACATTGAGGCGGCTCTAGAAATGGAGCGACTTCTCACTACTTTAATCAGTCCTTTTTATTTATTGCGGTTAAGAATTACGAAATCTCTGAAAATATACTGACGGGATTGTAAGAAGTTGTATATTAGTATATCAATCATCTTATTTATAAGATAATTAATATGCCCACAATCTCAGTAATTATTCCAGTTTATAATGGTCAAAAAACAATTAAAGAGACAATCAACACCGTTTTACAGCAGAGTTTTACTGATTTAGAGTTAATAGTAATCAATGCAGGTTCAACGGATTCAACATTAGACATTCTTTCTCAAATAAAAGACTCTCGTCTGAAGGTATTTTCTTATGATAAAGCTAATGTATCTGTCAATCGTAACCGTGGTTTTAAGCATGCTACTGGCATCTTTTGTAGTTTCCTGGATGCAGATGACCTTTGGACACCCGATAAACTTGAAGCACAATACAGAGTACTTATCGACAATCCCGAGGCTGGAGTTGCTTACAGTTGGACTAATTGCATAGATGAAACAGGTAAATTTTTACGCAGGTGTTCCTATGTAAAATGGATAGGGGATGTTTATACCAAATTATTATTAGATGATTTTATCGGCAGTGGTTCTAACGTTCTGATTCGCTGTTCGAGTTTCACTGCAGTCAGCGGTTTTGATGAATTACTAAGTAATGCCCAAGATACAGATATGTGGCTACGGCTAGCTGCACTCTATCATTTTGTTGTTGTGCCAAAAGTGCAAATTTTGTATCGCATCTCTACTAACTCAATGTCTTCTAATATTTTAGGGCTGGAGAAATCAAACTTACAAGTTATTGAACGAGCTTTCGCGCACCAAAAAGCTGAATCTCTACAGCATTTGAAGCACTACAGCATCGCTAACCTATACAAATACCTAAGCTACAAAGCACTCGAAGCACCTCCAGGACAACAGGATACTGTAAACGCAGCTAGATTTCTTTGTATTGCCGCCAGATACGATCCCTCTCTTTTAGAAAAGCCAGTCATGTATAAAGCTTTATTAAAACTTTCTGCAATAACTTTACTACCTACTTACTGGAGCAATGTATTATTTACGAAATTTCCCCGTCTTTCTAATACCAGCACTTTCTTGGGATACGAAAAAACGTATTATCCATAAGTTGTTATTAGATAATTTTTACTAATTGTTTTGTTGATAAATGATTATTTTTATACCATGAACACTAAAATCTCTGTAGTTGTACCAGTATATAATGGCGAGATAACCATTCAAGAAACTATCCAATCAATTTTAAAACAAACTTTTAAAAACCTGGAGATTATAGTTATAAATGATGGTTCTACAGACTTAACCAGCGAAATTGTTAAAAGTATTTACGATTCTCGGTTGCAGATATTTTCTTATCCAAATGCTGGTGTATCAATCAGTCGTAACCGAGGAATTAACAAAAGCCTTGGGCAATTTATTTCTTTTATTGATGCCGATGACCTTTGGACAGTTGATAAGCTTGCTTGCCAATACAAAGCGTTACAAGATAACAAGAAAGCTGCTGTAGCTTATAGCTGGACTGATTATATTGATGTTAATGGGAAGTTTTTAAAAGCAGGTAGACACATCACAGCAACGGGAGATGTTTACAGCAAATTTTTGCTGTCGAATTTTTTAGAAAGTGGCTCTAATCCTTTGATTCGCAGAGAGGCTTTAAACGAAGTAGGTGGTTTTGATGAGTCACTTCCTGGTGCTGAAGATTGGGATATGTGGTTACGCCTGTCAGCTCGGTACGAATTTGTGTGCGTAGACAGAGTTCAAATATTTTACAGAGTTCATCCCTTATCCTTGTCTACTAATCTTACTCGCCAAGAAGCAGAATCCTTAAAAGTGATTGAACGGGCTTTTAGTCAACCACAAGCTGAATCTTTACAACACTTGAAAAAATACACTCTGGCTCTACTCTACAAATACTTAATGTTTAAAGCCATTGAAGCACCGGCTGACCGACAAAAAAGTTGTACAGCTGCTCTCTTCTTTTGGAAATGTGTGAAGTACGATTTGTCTGTGTTACAACAAAGGCAGGTCATGTTAATAGCCGTCTTGAAAATTATCTTTCCTCAACTTTACCAGCGTCTGAACCAGTTTTTGCATAGTAAACAGCGGACTCGCAATAATTAGGTTATCGGTTAAGAGTAGTTTATCTGATATCTTGCACCATTCGATAGTTCGTGTAGGGTGGGCACTGCCCACCAACGCAAAAATAGGCCCACTAGGTCAATGGTGGGCAATGCCCACCCAGCCCTTTCAATGC
>CAZZYE010000678.1:0-4809 GCA_964658145.1 uncultured Stigonema sp. | reverse complement strand
TACTCCCTACTCCCCATTCCCTCATTCCAATTCCTCGTTCGATTTTAGAGCGGATGGTACAAAGTAGTGATCGCCAACTTAACTTGATTAACTCGTTGATGGAAGCTCATGTCAACGAAGTGCAAGGCGTTGTCTTGCAACGCCAAAAAGTACAACTGTACTCTGTGGTGGAAGCGGTGGTCGCTGATTTGGAACCAATGCTGACGGAAAATCAAGCAACTCTGACAAATTTAGTTTCAGCAAATTTACCGTCAGTCAATGCCGATCCTACGCAACTATGGCGAGTATTCTCCAACTTAATTGTTAATGCTGTCAAACATAATCCCCCAAGCTTGAGCATCACTGTCAACGCCATTGTTAAGGGTGAGCAGATTTATTGCACTGTCGCTGATAACGGTGTGGGGATGAGTCTACAACAATGCGATCGGCTGTTTGACCTTTACTTTCGTGGTACCAACGTCCGCAATTCTGTGAGTTTAGGATTGGGATTATATCTGTGCAAGCAAATTATTACTGCTCACGGTGGCGAAATTGGTGTGACAAGTGCCCCGCAAGCAGGGGCAACTTTTTGGTTTACATTACCCATGTAAGGGCGCGGAAACGGCGCCCTTACAATGTGGTCAATTCAATTAAAAACTGCTGTCAGGAACCCGCATCTAGAACAAGCTGTTTCAAACTTCCCGATCCTCTGCATGGTCTGCTGCTTCGTAGGGTGCTTCAGTGACGATACCTGCTAATTGCAGCAGCTTAGAACTGTGTTTAGGCATCAATTTTATTGCCAATGCTGCTTGAATTAAGCTAGAGATGGTTTCATTAGGATGTTCCCTCAGATAGGCATCTAAGGATTCTGCCAGTTCATCAGCCAAATCAATAGTTCGCTGCATAGATGTTGTCTGTCACGACATAACTGTTTTAATTTTACTTTCTAAGAGTGCAAGTGTGAAGGCTACACAGCAGCATTAACGATCTATGATGCTTTTATCCCACATTCCGCACTTCATTTTGTATTACAGTAAGTATTACAAAAAGCGATAAATCCTCGCGGACTTACTGAGTATAAATACTTAAAAGTTTATCGGGAGAAACACCCGGACTTTTCCCGTTATCTTTTTAGGGATGCGATCGGCGACTACGACTGGAAATCGGTAATATAAATGATTCCGCGCCTCGTGAGAAAATTAATCAGTCACGAAGTTTTCCACTTAGAGAAATGAAATATCTTGAAGACATCTCAGTAAAAAACTTAGATCATTTAGGGATAGTAGCTGGAATAATTGATGAAATAGGAATAGTAGAAAAAATCAACGAACTGCTAGGAACTGATCAGAGGGAAAAAGTTAATGCGGGAGAAGTAGTAAAAGCAATCATTTTGAATGGACTAGGATTCGTTTCTAGACCATTATATTTGTTTTCACAATTTTTTTAAGATAAAGCTGTAGAACATTTCCACCGGAAATGGCATTAAAGCTGAAGATTTAAATGATGATAAATTAGGAAGAGTCATGGATAAAATATACACCTATGGATTAAGTGAACTGTTCCTAATAATTGTGTTAGAAGTTATTAGAAGATATAAAATTTCTACAAAGTATTCTCACGCTTGTTTCAACCTCACTCCATTTGCATGGAGAATATAATAATAAATTAGCTCAGCAGTCGTCATTCGTAGAAATAAGCAAAGAAAATGCCTAAATCAACTGAACAACATAGAATGGTTTCCAAGTATCTTTGCAAACGTATAAAAGTCAGTAATCCTACAGGTTTCTCAAACTCAACTAACAAATCGACATCGCTCTTTGGAGTGGCTTCATCCCTGGCGACAGAACCAAACAAAGTCAACGATTTAACACTAAACTCCTTTAACTTCATTCGGTGAGCTTTTAGCAAATTTAACACATTGTCTCGTTTCATGAAGTAACCTTCAGGCGTTACGCTCCTAGCTATAAAGTACCATGCATCATGGTGATTGGGATCTGCTCGTCGTGATACTATGTTAACTTTTAACAAGACTCTTAATTAATGCCGACACCAACGCTATTGCCAATATCCTCTGCCGGTTCTTTCTCCTTAATGCCATGCCAATTCAGGTAGGTGTTTTTGAAATTCCGGAAGATTTCTTGATAAATTTGGCTCCTGACGCGATCGCCCCGTTTCCCATCTTCCAGTTTGATCTCATCCACAAAAAATGTGATATCCAATGCAATAGTATAATAATCAGAATCAATATGATTCATTCCGATCATCCTAACCTGCGGGTCTTGCCATTTTTTCCGTGGCGCTTTCAACTTTTCTTTGACCCACTTAATTAACTCTAAAACATAATCATCTAAGCGAGTTTCCTCAGCTTGAGGATTGGATATTTTTTGAGACAAGCGTTGTGTTCTTCGCTTTAACAAATTAATCTTTCGCTCCCATTCTTCAGAAATGAAGGATTCATCCTCATCCTGCAAATTAGGATCTCTAATCCAAATTCGATACCACTCCCTAATTAACTCAATCAGTCCCTCTTCATTATTTTCCTCAAAATTAAATACATTGCGATTGTTATTGGTTTCCCCAAGGACTTGGAAACCCATGAGTTCTAAGGCTCCTTGATATTCCTGTTGGACATTTTCTATTTCCTCTGGCGTCATCCCTCCTTTTTCAGCAAACTGCATCGCAGCAACCAAAGCTTCAAGGGCTTGTTCAATTTCCTCTAATTTCAAATCGACCGCCTGTTCAGCCAGTAACCGTGATTTGCCAATTTTTTGTTGTTTGATGAGATTAGGGTCACTTTCTTCGGAATTATAGTATTCATCCATCACCTCCAATTTAATATCCATATCTCCTAGTGTATCGGGATGAGCTAACACAATTTCCTCTAGCAGTTTCTTGGATTCATCAAGATCGCATTCCGAGGGTATTTCTATCGAGATAGAGTGATAGTATAAAGATGTGGGACGACTCAAATTCGTGATTTTTTGACCCTGTAATACACTGTTAGGAATATAAACATCACAATGAGTACTAAAGATATATAGTTGAGTCACCCTAATACCAATCCGGCGGAGCAGTCCGATTGAACCATCTTCAAGGAGCAGGATGTCACCAAATCGGAAAGGAGTGTCAATAAGTAAAACAATCCCACTAAAGAAATTCGCCAAAAT
Organism: uncultured Stigonema sp.; assembly: GCA_964658145.1. Lineage (GTDB taxonomy): Bacteria > Cyanobacteriota > Cyanobacteriia > Cyanobacteriales > Nostocaceae > Stigonema. The sequence continues at coordinate 1,663 of CAZZYE010000678.1, read as the reverse complement.
ATCCTGAAGTGCAAAACCGAGAACAAAAGTAGCACCTCCCAGCGCTACCCAAATTCCAGTTAAATCAACCCCAAAGGAACTGATAACAACAACCCCACAAAGGATGAAGATCAGCACAGGGACAACGGCTGAGAGGATGGGAAGCAATACATCATCCCACATCGCTTCGCTTTGTTGAGTGAACTCTTTGAGGTAGTAGATAAAAACTTGGTTAAATAGTTGGACAGACCAATTACTAATGACTATAATTATAATTGCTACCAGGATGTGTTCTATAACTGGCAGAATCTTAACAGCTACTAAATTCTCAAAAGTGATTTTCAGGCTAAGGATAGCGAAGATAATCAGGGCTGGGTAGGCGGAAACATTTAAGCTAACGAGTGCGATGTCCCGTTCAAATTTCCTAAAGATGGGGCGTAGGATATAAAACAAGAATACGTATAATAGCCCAGTTCCTAGAGCCGTGATTAGCAAACTGACCAGGATCAAGCCCCCTGTATTGATTTTATCAAATTGATGCAAGAGGTTTTGTAACATAGCAGTTGCTCCATTAACTAGATCGCGTTTTTACCTTATTCCACTACCAGTTTTAAACCTGGAAGCAATCTCTCTAAGTTTTTCAATGATTTACCTTGCCAAGGCATTTTTTTTGAGCCTAAAACCACTAATTGAATCCCTTTATTTTTCCGCATCCCAAGAACAAACTTAGACAACATACTGATGCCCGCACTGTTGAGAAATGCTAATTCTTTCACGTTTAATGTTATGGATCGGGGTTTTAAATTAGCCACTTCATTCAGCAAACTAACAATGGGAGCATAATCCTTTGGTCCTCCTAGACTGATTTCCCCTTTAAAATAAACGGTTGTGGATGCTGGATCGTATTGAACCTGATAGTCATCGCCTTTGACTTCTTGATTGGTCATAGGTTGTTTGTGCTTTTTTTCTTTAGGTGTCTGAATAATAAATTGTTAATAAATTATACAACAACTTGAGCCATTGTAGTAACAGTGATAATTTGTGGATGACTGGGAGCAAACTCAAATTTCCAGCCTAATGTTGCTGAATAATCATTGATTATAGTCAGCAAACCTAAGCCTGAGGCTTCACTATGTTCGTAGTAGGCTGTTTTTTCAATCTGCTGAACATATAACTCATGAGGATCTACGGAGAGTAATTCCTTAATAAATGTTTGAAATTTCTCAAGCCTTTGAGTAGTCATACTGTTCTTGGTAAAAATCACAGCAGTGACTTTCTCCATATCTTCCAGAAAATGAATGCCAAACTTAACTTGATAATTCTTGATGTCTTCGTTAAATTTTATGGCATTTTCTAAAAGTTCGTTGCCGACATAACTTATGGCGTTTTTACTTGCTTCAAGGCGATTTTCACCATCAGGATCATCTTCATCAATTGGCAGAAAGGTTGAAAAATAGTCAGCAACGAAATAAGCTGATAAACGGTTATTACGCCACCGTCGTTTAATTGGTCGAGAACTGGAGGTAAAACTCAGTTCTAAAGAATCATGTTCTAGGGGAAACTCCTCAATAAATTCTCCGAAAATTTGGCTCCTATCTGTCATAACTATAATTTTCCTTTAAAAAGTGTCTGACTCATACACAATCAATTGATTTATAGAATTCCTATTTGATTTTTGAAATAC
>CAZZYE010000677.1:0-4809 GCA_964658145.1 uncultured Stigonema sp. | reverse complement strand
TTTCCCCCCTTTTTAAGGGGGGTTAGGGGGGATCTTTAGTCCGTAAATACTACTAACTGAACTGTATTGAGTCAGAAACCGGGTTTCTAATTACGAAGCGTCTTGCAGTTGCGCTGTGCGTATTGATAGTTGCTTTGTCTGGTCTCCGCGCTGCACCTTGATCTCCAGCACCTGACCGAGGCGACTGCTTTCCACAATGTTAAGCAACTGTTCGCCATTGGTAATTTGTTGTCCATCAACCTGACAAATAACGTCTCCCGGACGAATACCTGCAGCGGCGGCTGGGGAATTGGGTACAACTCGGGCTACCAAAACACCGTTAATTTCAGGCACTTGGATGGGGGAATTGGGGTTAGCATTAAGTCTCTTTGCCACTTCCGGAGTTAAATCCTCCATTCCCACACCTAAATAAGGATGAGCAACTTTTTCACCACGTTGCAGTTGGGCGGCAATTGTTTTAGCTCTATCAATGGGAATAGCAAACCCAATACCTGTGGCGTCGCCACGAATCGCAGTATTGATACCAATGACTTCACCTTGGGCATTTAATAGTGGTCCACCAGAGTTACCGGGGTTAATGGCGGCGTCAGTTTGAATGAAATCCAAGCGTTTGTTACCGATGCCAACTTGGGCGCTGGAACGTCTGAGGGTACTGATGATTCCTAAGGTAACGGTGTTATCTAATCCCAAGGGATTACCAACTGCGATCGCCCAGTCTCCAACTTGAACATTAGCTGAAGAACCCAAAGGCGCAACTGGTAAATCGCTACCAGCGTTAATTTTAACGAGCGCCAAATCGGTCACTTCATCAGCGCCTTGAACTTTGCCTTCTAAGGTGCGACCATCTTTAAGGTGGACTGTAACTTTATCAGCCTTATCCACCACATGGGCATTGGTCAGAACCAACCCACTCTTGTTAATTATGAAACCCGATCCCAACCCACGCAATTGTTCTGATGGCATCTGAGTCCGGAAGCTATCACCAAAAAACTGCCGCAAAAAGGGGTCGTCCAAGTATTGTTCGGGAACGCGACGAGTAATTGTCCGTTCAGTATCAATTCTGACAACTGCTGAACCAACACGATTGACTGCTGCAGTGACAAAGCTACTATTACTTACAGCAGCAGCGGGCGATTGCCGTTGAGCAACTAGTTGTGGGGAGTCGGCAGTCAAAGTATCCGGTGCTAGTTCTGCATATGTTGGGGACACCTGCACGGTGCTTGCAGTTAGCACAACTCCTAGAATGATGGCTAATACACGGGTGCTGAGTTGACTTATAGACAGAGGTCGTTTGAATCGCATAACTAAAACCTGATTTTCTTGCTTATTGTTGTTAAATAGTGACAATTCGCTCTAAAGCTATTTTTACAACTTGGAAGGGAGTCTTGATTGACTTTTCCTCTTTACTTGAGGTTTTGCCCGATCTGATACTTTTAACCGCGACATTCCCGAACATCTAGGACATCTTGGAAGTCGAGTACAACATCCCCAGCAGAAACAGTGCTGACGAAGGTGGTATCCCACATAGCCTTCAGGAAAATCCCGACGGCTCCTTAATTTTTGTAGTTGGATCATCATGCCAATTATCTGTAATTGAATTTATTAAACAATATTGGGGAAAAAGCTAATATAGACAATTACCCTTAAAAGGTTCGGGTTTTACCCATAAATCCCATTTGGCATTTTAACCGCAGATGGACAAGCCAGTACTACAGTCGGGTTAGCCCGAAAACTGCAGCGACTGGTGTGCAGATCGCAGATACAGCAGTCGATCAAACTACCGCGCTTATTTCGTTGTAGGTTAGGATCTTAATACTGCCAGCAGTTTGATAACGACCTATGAATGGATCGAACCGATTAGGTAAAAAATCCTTGCCTAATTCTCAGCAAGATGAAGATTTGCTCAGTGCCGATACAGTCCACGCTCATACAGATCATACACATAAGCATGGACAGTCGGCTCATGCTCACGTTCATAGTGAAGAGTCTTTGCGGCGAATTGTTAATCGGCTATCACGTATAGAAGGGCATATTCGGGGCATCAAGACAATGGTACAGCAAAGTAGCCCTTGTCCTGATGTTTTATTGCAAATTGCTGCAGTGCGGGGTGCACTGGATCGAGTTGCGCGAATTGTGCTGGATGAACATTTAACTGAGTGTATTGGCAGAGCAGCACAAGAGGGTAATATCGAAGTTGAAATTGAACAACTTAAAGCTGCTTTGGATCGGTTTTTGCCTTAGACTGGCGTCACAAAGAATTTTGTGTTAATGCGTTCTGATACCAGGCGATTGAAATCGCGGCTACACAGGCAAAACCCGCCTTCGCGGGTTTAATAATAGATAAAATACACTATTATTGAATTTCAATAAATTTATAATCCGCGTACTGCGAAGCAGAAGCCGTTCGCTCCTTTGTCGCTAATGCAACGGAGGAGCGCTACTTGTCTCCGTCAGGAGAAGGCTATACGGACTTATTTTGTGTAGCTGCGGATTCTATTCGCCGGGGCATTTTAACAATGAGGTCAAATTTCACGCAGTTGTATTTACATTGTGTTTGGGCAACTTGGGATAGATTACCTTTGATTACACCTGAAATTCAAAAACCGATTTATGCAGCGCTCATTCGGCAGTGCGAGCAGTTGGGATGTACAATAATTGCTGTTGGTGGCATTGAAGACCATGTGCATTTATTGACAGGTTTCCCACCAACTTTAAGTGTATCTGATTTTATCAAAAATATTAAAGGTAGCTCTTCCCATTTTATAACCCACGAAATCAAACCAGGTGAATTCTTTAAGTGGCAAGGTAGTTATGGAGCGTTTACCGTTAGCAATGATGGTATAGATAAGGTAGCTGATTACATCAGAAATCAAGCCATCCACCATCAGCAAAATTCTAGCATTTCTAACTGGGAATTGAATCATAGTTAGTTATTTAAACCCGCGTAGGCGGTGAGTCCAGCCCTGAAGGAGGGTTTCCCTCCTGCAGGATCTGGCGAACCCGAAGGGGTTTAGTTTGTGTAGCCGCGAATTCTATTCGCCAAGGCTGATGGGGTGATTTCTCGAATATGATCCTTGAAAATTATCAATTACATTATTCTTTTAATGGAAGTTCAGATAAACCACCGATTCTTTTTTTGCACGGATTCATGGGTAATAGCCATGAATTTGATGAAGTTATAAAATTAATATCTGAAGAATTTTGTTGTCTGACAGTTGACATCCCTGGACATGGGAAAACTCAAGTTTTGGGTGGTGATGAGTACTATAAAATGGCAAATACTGCCTATGCCTTAATCAACTTACTCAATGAGTTAAAAATTCCTAAATGCTTCTTGGTTGGCTATTCGATGGGTGGGAGATTGGCTTTATACCTCACCTTGTATTTTCCCCAACGTTTTCCTAAAGTTGTATTGGAATCAGCTTCGCCAGGTTTGCTAACAGAAGCAGAGCAAATAGAACGAGTTAAACGTGATGAGCAAATAGCTAGAAAGTTAATCAGAAGTTTAGCAAAAAGTGATTTTGCCGCATTTTTATCCAACTGGTATAATCAACCGATTTTTGGTTCTATCAAAAATCATCCGCAATTTCAGCGATTGATAGAAACTCGGTTGCAGAATAATCCTATAGAATTGGCTAAATCACTGCGGTTGATGGGTACTGGATGCCAACCTTCATTGTGGGACTCGCTTAAAGAAAATACCAATCCTTTGCTTTTGCTAGTTGGTGAATATGATGAAAAATTTATAGATATAAATACGAAAATGGCTAGTATATGTAAATTTTGTCATTTTAAATTAATTAGTCATTCTGGGCATAATATCCACTTTGAAAATACCTTGGCATTTGTTGAAAATTTGAGAAATTTTTTATAGATATTCCATCTCGCAAGGCAACCAAGCAGTACCTACGAAGAGGTGATGAACATGAGTAAACTCGATGATGAAGAGAAGGAAATACTTGAGTCCTTTGAGAAGGGGGAATGGGAATCAGTGGGCGATTCAAACCGTCTTGCCCAGCTTCAAAGCTATGCCAAAAGCACTATTGCCAAAGATAAGCGAATTACGTTACAGCTTTCGTCGATGGATCTCGATGCAATTCAAGCAAAAGCCTACATAGATTTTCCAGAGGCTTTTAATTCTTCTTGTAACATTTTCTGATAGACTTGAGGCAAATATCGACTCATAGAATTAGTTTCTATACCATATCCCAGACTTGTCCAAGTGGGAGAAAGTCGCCGCAAGACTTGATCTAACTTTTTCTGACGCAGCAGTTGAGAAATGTCAGTTCCCCAAAATTGGGAGTCACTCAGCCAACGATAAACCACTGCGTCTTGATACTCTGGTTCAAAACTATAAGTATTCCAAAACATCAACCGCATCGGGTTTGGGTGATAGCGGGGAGCAAGTTGATACCAAGTAGTATTTACTACTTGATATCGACCGGCAGCTGTGGAACAATTTCCTCTGTTGGGACCGATCGCAATGGCGACGCAAATCTCAGGATGACGGCTGAGGTCGCTGACGTGATGTCCTCCATACAAAAGCGAATAAGGACGATTGCTATTAGCTTCACTTGCTGAGATGGTTCGCATTAAAGCGCGGATGTAAGGATCGCCCCCTTTCATGACCAAGGGTGGTTGTTGAACGCTAAAGACGGGTTCATCATGCGATCGCAAGTCACCATATATATACCACTGCAACAAACATACTAAGCCGAGAAGTGCAGCTAACGGACCGATAAGTTTTTCGGCGCCTTTAAGTTCAAAGCCTTTCAGAGTCTGACTCCTTGGAAATTATGAATTATGAAT
>CAZZYE010000676.1:0-4834 GCA_964658145.1 uncultured Stigonema sp. | reverse complement strand
CCAACCCGAAGGGCGTGGGTTGGGGGGATCAACGCCTTAACTGAACCGTATTGATCTATAGGACTCATATTTGATTTGTGAAATACACGTAGGGTGTGTCCTAACACACCCTACCAGACTACTGAGATTTTTTTTTAAATCAAATCGGATTGCTATAGTAGTCCACCACAGGAACTTTACTTGGTGCAGGAAATCAGGGAAAGGATAAATAGCTGAATTAAGAAATCAATCCAAAATCCAAAATTGCGATCGCTAATTAACGCGGATGTAAGCGGATAAAACAGATAATTATCTGCGTTCATCTGCGTCGAGAGTGCGGTTCAAAATCCAAAATCGTATCACTTTGGTAATCTCTCTAAAACCTTCCGTACAATCGTCGCCCAATATTCATCGTTATACTCAACATCTATCTCCAATGCTTTCTGTAAATTAGACCTCGCTTCTGTGTAGTTTTCCTGTGCTTCTGCAAGTAGTCCTAAAGCGTGGTATATACTCGCACTCGAATAGCGATCGCCAAATTCGATTTTGATTTCCAAAGCTTGTTGATAATAGCGCCGCGCCTCCTCAAATTCTCGCAATTCTTGGGCTACCCTTCCCAACTGGTGGTATGTTCTCGCACTTGAATAGCGATCGCCAAATTCGATTGTGATTTCCAAAGCTTGTTGATAATAGCGCCGCGCCTCCTCAAATTTTCGCAATTCTTGGGCTACCATTCCCAAATGGTGGTATGTACTCGCACTTGAATAGCGATCGCTTATCTGTTGCTCAATTTCTAAACATGTGTGATAGAGAGTGTTCGCCTGTTGAAATTGTCTCAATTCTAGGTAAACATTTCCCAGTTTATACAAAGAAGCAATTTCACCTCGGTGATTCTCAAGTTTTTGGGAAATGCTTAAAGATTCTTGATAAAAAGTAATTGCTTTGTCAAATTGCCTTTGTTGATAATAAGACTCTCCTAATGTGTTCAAGATTTCAGCTTGGAATAATGAATCGCGAGCGCTCTTAGCTATTTTTGCAGCCTCTTCTAAATATTCCCTGGCTTTTATAGAATTCCTTTGACTTAGATAAGCAACTCCTAGCTGATGCAAAATATTACTACAGTTACGGAGATTCTCGCCTGTCGCCTGATGTCCTGTAGGGCGATATTCCATTAACAGACGATCTAACAAATCAATGCGCTCTTGCTTTTCTGGTGGTTGTAATCTGTCTATTGTTTGATCAGAGTTTAAAGTTTGAGCTATGGCATATTCTTTTGTGATTTGAGTAGTATGAAAACGGAAAACACCTGACCTCCAAGCCCAAAAATCAGGAGCAAATTTTGCTAGACGGCTGATTGCATAGTCTGGCAGAATAAATAAAATTGGATGGGGAACAGTCCTTTTATAAGCATCTCTAACAAAGTTAAGGTCTTGTAAAACCGGAGGATAGTCTCCGAAAACACCAATAGACTTTTCTAGACCCCGCACAGTTAGAACTAATTTTTTGTTTTTTTCAATTTGGATCGTCGGTAATATTTTGATAATTTCATCTCGTAAAAATCGCAAATCTGCATCAAAAAATTCAAGGTTACAAAACTGAATATGCCGACATGCAGGATTGATTTTCAATGACTCAATTAATATTGATATATCTGAGGAAAAATTAACTTCAACAAATCCAATAGTAAACTTTTCGGCAAAATCGATAAAAGTTAGTAATTCCGCAAATACTTCTTTATTGAGTGCAATAAAGTGACTGATATCTGAGCTAAGATTGCTCTGAAAGAGCGGATTCAAGAGCTTTTTTGAAGGATTCATTTTGCTTCACCACTGGATTCGGGTAATTCCATCTTCTATCGCCGTTATATTCTAAAACTGAAGTGTTAAACAGCATCAACTGACCGATATCATCCTTGCTGACATTTTTAGTCAAGCATACCTTGGCTAAAAATATATAGTGTTCTTCCGGAATAAACCGTTCAAAGCTAAATTGCTGTTGATTGACTGCATAAGTAATATCTTCAGCAGTAATTTTGGGATGATTGCGAGTGCTGGAAGTTTGGCAAGCAGTCCGCATCATTTGCATCAATTGGCGTACATGACCCCCACTAGCTTTTGCCAAATCAAGTAACTGCTGGCGAGATTCAAATACTGCGTCAATATCCACCCGACGCTCAATTACACTGGCAACTGCATCTAGTCCTGCTTGTTTATATTTTAAATGGCACCGATCTCGTTCATATTCATAAATATTCACCATTGGCACAATATGAGGATTACCATCAAACTGGTTGAGCGGATTTTTAGGTGAACAAAGAACAGAAATTGGTACTGTGTAAATAATCGTACAATCCAGTTCTTGTAACTGAGCTGCATAGTCAAAAAACAAATGTTCTGCAACCGCAGGAGGAACGCGGTCCAGGTTATCAAAAATAATTAATAACCCCTTATATTGAGGAAACTTATTTCTCAGTTTAACGTATGCATCACCCAACAAAAGGTTAATATCTGCCTTCAGGCGTGACAGGTCTTTTTCTAAAGTTTGGCGAATCGTGGTTTTTTGCTTGTCAGAACCTTTAATTTGTGCTAATAATTTGACGAGTAATTTAGCTATAAATGGAGCCTCTGGTCCTAATGTGGCTTCTCCCTGGATACTGATAGAGTTTTCGACAGATTGCTCTGTTTCTTTTGTAACATCCCGAAACCAAGATTCAAAGTTTTTCAGAAGTGGAGCATCAAATTTTAAACCTAGTTTGCGTAGCTCAAACTCTACTTGTTTAATAACGATCAAATATAAATCTGTGTAGCGAGCATCATTAATATCTGTTTCTTCATTGACTTCTAAATAAATTACGCGGTAATCTTCTTGCCATACCTTTTGAATTCTTTTTAACTCTGTACTTTTGCCACAGCCTCGATGTCCAGTAAATAAAATTGTGGTGAACTGTGCTGGTTCTTGAAATTCTAGAATAGTACTAACACTTTCAATTGCTGATGTTTTGCGTACTGCCGATAAGTCAACATAGTAACGCTCTATTTCTTCACCTTCTAACGGCTCGACATTACAAACCTGAAACGCAGCTTTTAGCCTATTAGCACGCGGAAAATTAAAGTTAGTCATTGAATGGTGATTTCTAGTAACAATAAACGAGATTGGTTGATTATTGATTGTAAAAAATAACAACTAACACAGGAATATTTCATTCTACACCTGAGATCTGCACTCAAGTGCAGGTCTCAGAGCTACTGTCCGTTGAAACGGACTAAATTCAGAAAATTCCTAGTCGGCTTCAGCCGAATGCGCGCTATTAGCCTAGGAATAAATTCCTAGGCGTGTGGGTTATGATCGAAGAATGAAATAGCCCTGCAACTAACAATCAACAATCAACAAACCTTACGGATTAGGAATTAGCCGACCGCAAGGATAAGTTGCTACTTCCTGGGAAGCACTCTCGGTCATCACAGCCGGAACTTGATCCAATGGCTGAGTTTTGGCTTTTAGATAGTCTGTCTGCAGTTTTGAGAACATCTGTTCTCGTTGATCGTACAACCGCTTGAGGGGACGAGGCTGGCACTGGTTCATGACGTATGCTGTTACTAGGGGTAGTGCGATGGTGCTATCTGTGTAACAAACTATTGTGCTGGGTAACTCCTCCGGGTCTATTTTCCCCCAGCTTACGGCTTCGCTGGGTGTTGCACCAGATAAACCCCCAGTATCAGGACGTGCATCGGTGAACTGCACAAAGAAATCGTGTCCCCGTTCTTCTAGTCCCAGTACCTCGTGAATTTGCGGTTGGGTTTGTAGCAAAAAGTTTTTGGGACTACCACCACCGATAATTACAGCCGCACTCTTGCCTTCTTTTTCCCGCGCCCAGTAGGCGATCGCCGCCGTCTCATTCACGTCAATTGACGGGTCTAACATCAATTCCGAACCTTCTAGTGACAAAGCCGCAACGTTCATCCCAATCGAACTATCTCCGGGAGAGGAAGTGTAAATCGGAACTCCGCACTCATAAGCCGTCGCTAGCAAGCAGGAATGTTTAATCCCCAATTGCTTTTCTACCTCCCGGACATACTTGCCCAGCAGATAGTGAAACTCGGCTGTTCCCATCCGCTTCTGGAATGGTTCTGCTTGTAAAATCTTCCGGATAAAAGCATCGGTTTCCAGTAGCACATCGTAGCCAAAAACAATGTCATAAATACGGATTGTGCTTTGCTGGCGCAGCTTCACATCATCCAAAAATGGATTGCCTGCAAACAGTTCAAAACCTAACCCGTAGTGCATATCATGGTAAAGATTAGCGCCAGTACTAATCATCCAGTCAATAAAACCATTGCGAATCAGGGGTGCAAGTACAGATACCCCGTATCCCGCTGGCGTCATCGCACCGGAAAGGCTGACTCCTACCGTTACGCCTTCTTTTAGCACATCCTGACTCAGCAGATGGCATATCTCCCGCAACCGTGCCGAGTTGTAGGCGGTAAAGTAATTATCAATTAAATCAACCACCCCGATATCGGTTGGCATCGGTACAGGTGCAATTTTTTTGCCGATCTGTTTTGACATTTTTGGTAGTCCCAATCAACACGCCGGATACAATGCTATCTAGCTTTGAGCTAATTTCATCATCTGCAAGTAACAATCGTCGGCAGGTTGCCCACAACACCTGAAAATTAATTTTTATCAATAATTATTGCTTTGTTAAAATTTTTTAAGTTCATATGTGTTGCGTCCTTCCCGATAACGTTTATTCTAGTAAACATTAATAGGACTTACGCACACTCTATGAATTCTTGGCGATCTTGGCGTCTTGGCGGTTCGATAAATTAAGCTTTTTGGCAATTTTTGCGTAAGT
>CAZZYE010000675.1:0-4836 GCA_964658145.1 uncultured Stigonema sp. | reverse complement strand
AGACTTACTGCTTAGGATAAAATCAATACCAACCACAGTTTGATGTGATGTATGGTCTATACCTGTCAGGAACAATGTGTTCCTGACCAGCAAATTTTCTTCCGTAATAACCATCTTCAAAACCATGAGCAAATTCACCACCAGCAGTACGTGGTTTGTACTTCTCTCCGTTTTCAGCGCTCTTCTTGCCTTGGCGGTAGCCGTCAGAGTAAGCTTGAGGGTGATAGGCAGGGTCTTCTTTAATCAGCAATCCACTAACAGGGTAGCAATACCTTGCTGGATATACATCATCAAAGGGATAGTAGTGGTCATAGAAGGAATAGTGGTTGTAGAAACGCGAGTGAGCTTGAACTGGTTGATTATTAAGTAGGAATCCAATTGTAGTAGCTAAAGCTACTAGATTAGCAGGAATAATTTTTTTCATAGTTATATTTTCCAGAGTTTACTAACACTGGTACTTTTAAGTTAGCGTTTATAATTTATCAGTGACATCACCTGATAGGATGACCGTGGCTATTCTGTAAGCTCAACTTAAAAATTAAAAATTAAAAATACATTAATAAAATATTTCTTAAACCGTAGCGATGAAAGTCTTTTTTTAAGCACAAAAACTGGGGTTCTTTAATTGGAAGCAACAAGAGTGCAGCCTTTATCGATAGTTTCTCAACTAGCGGCTTTAGGAATTACGTAGAAATCAGTTTTTTCAAAGTAAGTAGGTCGTTTTAGACATTTATTGATGTTTAGAAACCCGGTTTCTTTCAGACTTATGCCTAAGTATTAAGTGAGTTGGCGAGATTAATCCCAACTATGTAAATTTTTGTAAAAGTAAAGAAAAGGCTTGTAGTTGCGCTACAGCGCAACTACGAACCAATATAGAAAAGTCCGCCTAGGCTGACTTTGTTGTTAGTGTAGCCGCGATTTTATTCGTCGGGTACTCTTGTTAGACTTGAGTTACATCTTCCTGGGTTAACTGCTGCTCAATGGTACCAATAGCAGCATTCAGACCTGCAAGTTTAGTGACTAAATCATCTCGCATAGTCTTCAGGAATCTTAGCTTGCGCTGTAATTGGGCTTTCCGAGAAAGCGTCTCTCCTCCATAACAGGAGTTATGCCAAAAATCAAATGGGAACATAGTCTACATTTCCTAATATGAGCCTACTTAAATTTTGGCTAAATTCTCGGTGAGATAGAGGGGAAGAGAATGGTCGGAAAACCGATCCATATACAACTTAATAACAAATTAGTAATTATTCAGGTAAGTTTCGCGGCGGTACATCCCGACCTTCGTAAAACTGCTTCTCTAACTTGCCCAGTCTAAACCAGATCACACCAAAGACCAAGAACACTGTTGTGGAAACTACAGCCAAAACAGTTGTTTCGCTCTGCAAGAGGGTGAGGAATGGTGTAGTTACCCAGGCGATCGCTGCAGAAAACCCTGTCTTCCCGACTCAAGCACTTCCAGCTGCACAGGTCCAGCATTTGCTCGGTTTCCAACTGAGCGGTGATGGATGTAGGATACATGGCTTAGAATTTACTTGTGCAGCGTTCACCCGATCGCTTCTGGACTTGACTGTATTTTATTCAACGCCTGATTTTGAATAGTCAATTGTAATTTTAATTCTAAATATAGTACATAAGTTCCATATGTCGTCGGGTTGCTCGCCGCTCACAAAGGTCTTGCAGCGTGTATTTTTGCAAAACCGAGTTAGCTGCTTGACGCGCCTCCTGCCAAACTTCATATATTACGTCACTTTCTACTGTTTGTGGAGGTGCATCCTCAGCAGGCATAACAGCCTCTGCCCCTTCAATACAGTTGAAAGCATCCTGAATGGTAATCTTTCGAGGGTCTCGTGCTAGAACATAACCACCTTTAGCTCCGCGTATGCTCTTAATCAGACCTCCACGTCTCAAAGTCGCCAGTAATTGCTCCAGATAGCGATTCGGTATATCTTGTAGTGCTGCTATCTGTCGTATTTGCAAAGATTCGCCGCTATTATAGCAACTTGCTAGCTCTAACAGGGCTAGAAGTGCGTATTCAAATTTATTAGAGAGTTCCACAGGCGTAATATTTTAAGTTCACACCTAAACTATGTCAGGTAACTGATTGTATTTCCATGAATTAGCCATCAGGTTTTGCTTAAGGAAACTAAACCTCGTGCTGGCTATCTAACTTCACTTTATAAACTCTTACCGAGCAAAGCAAATACTTTTTTTTTTCATCTTGATAAATAAAACTGATTAATAAGGCACAGAGGGCGTAAATGCCAAAATCCTAGCGCTTCTGCTCTATGTTTATGAGTTATGCTCATTTATATCAAAACACTTAGAAGTATCTACTTCTTCCTCAGGTTAGTATTATTAGTAGGATGGGAGATGTATTCTCTTAGAAATGTTCAATTTAAATAGCCCTACCTATAATGAACGCAAAGTTTAAAGCAGTACTTATAAATGCCTTTGAAGGCAAATAAAATACCTGTCCTTCGGAGTTGATCAAATTGTAAACTACCTCAACCTATAGGTTTTGGGTTTTTTGGACACACATGATCTTCTCAGTGTTATCCTAGTCTTGCGACTAGCTCTAAGAGCGTGAATCCCGACACTCCCTACCATACAACAGACATTATAGCATTGCTTTTAATTCTTGCCCACAAGGCAGCAAGTTATTCCCACCAGTACTAAACAGACCCAAGAAGGAGTCATCACAATGGGTAGATTAAATCCTTTCTCTATACAGATGCAGATTACCCGAATGTTTGAGCAAGGGCAATCATTCTTCGCCACAACCAAGGTGCAAGAATGGTTAAAAGAGCATAATCATAATCCAGCGGATTATGACATTATTTTCCATCAAAAACCGGCTCCCCCTGGTTCAAAACAAGTGATGGTAGTTGAAATTGAGTTGCGTCGCCAAGATGGACAACCTGTAGATCCGTGGTTGCAAGAACAAGCCAACCTTCAAGCCTAAGGGGATGATGATCAACTCACGCAAAGGCAAGGGCAGCGCCCCGATACGAGTGTTTCCGGAGCTACGGGCGACTGCCCGCGCAAAGGCGCTAAGAAAAAACTTTGCGTCTTTGCGACGGGCGCGTGAGGTTTAAAGCCATAAACAAGCGAAAAAACCTGGCTGATTATCGCATAAACCCTTATGTTCTTCTTAGCAGTGCCAACGTGTTAAAGCTGTCAGACCCGGTGCAGTTCGGTACATTCCTTTTCAATAATAAGCTGTATGCAGGGCTTGAGACATCGTTTGGTAAGTCTATCGAGGCAGCATTTGTGAGCCATTATCCTATAGTTCAGGGGGTGAGAGGCTCATGGGAAGATCCACAGGAGAAAGTTGCCGAGTTTGCTACCCTAAAGGCTGCTAAACTATCTCGTGAACAAAAGGCAAGGGCAGAGAAATTTTAACCAGAAGAGGCGATCGCGAAATAGTACAGGCTGAAGTAGTTGACATGTCGTAGTCTATTCTTAATATAGCGGTTTTCATGTGAATGAAGTACGGCTGTTGGCAAGGGGAAAGGTTACTAGTGTTGGGGGAAGGGAGCGTTCCTCCTCCTTTTCCCCAACCCCAGTCCCCCTTAACAATCCTATTTGAGTTGCTTTTGCGCTTCTATTAGAACCCCGGTTTCTTAAAGAAACTAGGGTTCTCGGCGTTCGTGAATCATTTAAGACCGCTATAATATAATTTTTGAGATAAATTACTAAAAAATAAAAAAATATGCAGCAGAGCATTATTAATTTTCATCAGGACTTTAACAGATTCGTGGAAGATAGCTGTTGCATTCTTCCACAAATGCAGTTGCCAATCTCACCTCTTCAATATGTTTTAAAGGAGAAACTTGTTAATCAAGATGGTCTCTGGTTAGAGTTTGGTGTTGGTAGTGGACACACCCTCAATCTTATCTGCGAGTATCGGTTACAAGGAACTGTTTACGGGTTTGACAGTTTTGAGGGATTACCATCCGATTGGCGTCCTGAATTCCCTAAAGGAGCTTTTAAGCAACCAGAATTACCCCAGGTAAAAAGCAATGCTACTCTCATAAAAGGTCTTTTTGAAGATACTATTCCTGAGTTTATCGCTACTCAGACCCAGCAGTATATATCCTTGTTACATATTGACTGCGATCTTTATTCATCAACTAAAACTGTCTTCAGTTATTTAGGAGCAAGACTCATAAAAGGATCAATAATCGTTTTCGATGAGCTGATCGGATATCCTGGATTTGAGGAACATGAGTTAAAGGCATTTTACGAATTTGCTTTGGCTTCAGAGAAAAAATTTCAATGGATTGGAATCAATGGAACTAAAGAAAGTAAAGAGCTACTTGAATACGCCCAATACGGACCAATGGGTGAATGTTTGTTTCTTCAAAGTGTTCCAATCAAGCAGCGTGTTGCCGTCAGAGTCCTTTCTTAGAACATATATCTTGCACCTACACCCTAGAAGGGTGAGGCTATACGAACAAAGCCTGCCTACGCAGGCTAATAACCTTTATTTTCCGTCTTATTGAAAAAAAATATGTTTATTGAAACCAAAGAGTTTCAGTATTAACACGTTGGTGCAAGATATGAGGCAACCTATCACTTTATATATTCAACCTTCCTAGCCTCGCCAGGAATTTGGCTCGATGATTTATATGTTAAAGCTGAATATCGGGGATACAAAGTTGGTCAGGCACTCATTTTCCGCTTATGCCAGATAGCTCAAGAAAAAAGCTGTGGCAGAATCGATTGGACTGTGGCAGTATCTAACGAACTTGGAATCAAATTTTATGAAAAAATGGGTGCAAATATTATCCAGAAAGTAAGATTGTGTCGCTTAGATCGTCAGGCGATCGC
>CAZZYE010000674.1:0-4843 GCA_964658145.1 uncultured Stigonema sp. | reverse complement strand
GCCCTGTAAGGCGCTTATTAAATCTTGCGGTTAAAAATGAGCGAACGTACAGTCACGACTTCGGCCCCAGGCATACAAGGACTACAGGCTAGACGGGCTTCTCATCTGGTGATGCAGTTAAAAGATCATTAAGGGCGATCGTCTTGCCAAAGAAGCCCCAGTTGATATCGGGCACATCACGAACAAGGACGTAGACCGGGCGCCGCTGATCTTCGGACAGACCAGTAGCCTCACCTATGGCGTCTGTCACATTCTTGATCAGATCCTTCTTTGCCGCTGCATCCAGCCCGCCTTCAAAGACGTTCACTTCAAGGCTGATGACATTAGTTCCACCGGACTTGCCTCCGTGGAATACCAGTCCCTTGGGATACGGCCGGAAATAGACAAAGGTTGTACTGAAGAGGTAAGGGGTTTTAGGAATCTTCTCGGCTTCTCTACCGAACTCGGTAAATTGCATGGCCAGCTTGTCGATGGCATCCTGCGTGAACGTGCCTTCCGGATAGTTGACATACATGAGTGGCATATTCTGAACCCTCCAAGGTGTTACTAGTTGAATTGAGTGACGAGGATGAAGCCGTTTGTCTGAAACGTTGGCATGCGATCGAAGACAGCCTGCACGTCTTCGAGACCTACTTCACTCTCGATATGGCGGCTTGGGGCAAGCTTTCCGCTTTCAACCAGGCGAAGAAGATCGGGATATTCCGCCTGCGGATTGCCAAGGCTGCCGATGACAGACAACTCTTTTGCGACAATCTCATCAATGGGAAAGTTCAACTCGCCCTTGTCTTCCTGGCTTGTTAGACCTACCACGACCAGGCGACCACCCTTTGCGAGTGCCGACAGCGTTGGAAGGGTCGCTTTGCTGCCACCGACAGCGTCGATTCCTACATCCACACCGTTGCCCCCGGTGAGCGCTTTCACACGTTCACCAACCTGCTTCCGGCTCAGGCCCTCGGAATTGATGACCTCGATGGCGCCGAGTTTCTTCGCCGCTTCCAGCGCACTCGGCTTTGTGTCGATCGCGATTACCTGACCCCCGAGAGCCACTGCAATCTCGACACAGGAGCGGCCAACTCCGCCGATACCGGTAACGACTACCGTTTCTCCAGCGCGAAGCGAGGCACGTGTCCGAACCGCTCGGTAGGCTGTCATGTAGCGGCAGCCCAACGCCGATGCATCCTTGTCTGTGACCTTAGCAGGCAAAGGAACACAGTTCAGCTGCGCATTGGGTACTCGGACAAACTGTGCGAAGCCGCCTGAGCCAGGCGTCAGCATCGGCCACATGAAGTTGTCACAGTCGTTCTGCAAGCCCTTCAAGCAATAAGGGCAGTGTCCACAAGCCATGTTGAAAGGCACGCAGACACGAGTGCCCACCGTTAGACCTTTCACCCCGGAGCCGATACGCTCCACAACCCCACCGATCTCGTGACCAAGAACGATAGGTAGCGGCAGCTTGACATCTATCCATCCCCAATCGCCGTTCCAGAGATGCCAGTCTGTACGACAGATCCCTGAAGATGTCACACGTACAAGAGCGTCATCGTCTCCGATCTCAGGAACAGGAATGTCACGAACGACCATCGGCTTACGGATCTGGTCCACCTGTACGGCACGCATACTTTTCATAGCACTCCTTTAGATCGTTTAGATCGTTACTTCGAGGCGTTTACTTTGAGGTGATTCTCACCGCCTCTTCCCTCTCTGTTGAGCATAGGCTACCATGTAGCCATCTGTGAATGCCGAAGGCTTTCAAAGACATGCCTAATCCTGTCACGTACAATATCTTTCTATGAGCCTTCTCGAACAAGACGAATTGAAAAACTTACATGATCTGGCGCAGAAGGTGCGGCAGTACACAGAGGATGCCGTCGGAAGCAGCCCGTTCCCGACCGCAATAAGAGGTTTGTCAATCCTTCGCACGGATCAGGCAAATCGGCCGGCTCAATGCCTGATCGAGCCTGCTCTTTACATGAGCCTGGAAGGAGCTAAATGGGCTACCTTTGGTGAGAAGCGTTACAAATATGAGGCAGGACAGGCGCTTGTGGTCGCCGTCGATTTACCTTCGCGCGGGACAGTTTCTGTCGCCAGTTCAAAAAAGCCGTATCTCGGACTTGTAATGGAACTGAACTTCGCCATTATGCAGAAAGTTGCGGAAGAGATTGAGTTACCCCTGACGGTCTCCGGCAAACCGAATGCTCGCGGCGCATTCATCCTTGAGCTGAATCGTCAACTCGTTGATTGTGCCCAGCACGCCGTTCGTCTTCTGAAAACTCCAGAGGCTATTCCGATTCTTTATCCAGGGATCATGCGTGAGGTATGCTACTGGCTTTTGACGGGCCCCGGAGGCGCTCAGATCCGTCAACTTATGATGATGGCAAACGGCCACGATCAAAGGGTCATCCAGGCCATTCACAATCTTCGAGACCAGATCAGCGAGGCGATTCACGTGGAAGATCTCGCCCTTGCCGCAAACATGAGTCCGGTGACATTTTATCGGCATTTCAAGTCGATCACGGGGATGGCACCGCTTCAATATCAGAAGCAACTCCGACTTCATGAAGCCCGACGCCTGATGATCTTCAGTAATGCCATGGTAGAGTCTGCTGCGCATGAGGTGGGCTATGTGAGCGTATCCCAGTTTAGTCGTGAATATACCCGCATGTTCGGAACCTCGCCTCGTCGTGATGTTTCAACCTGGAGACGTTCTTGACCTATGGCGTGAGTTTCAGTAAATCGCAAAGTTTTTCTCAAGGGCGATCGCCAATTAAAATCTGCGTAAATGCTAGTGCTAAATTATACTTTTTTATGAAGAAAACTTATATTAGACTTATATTAGTGAAAATATTTTCAAAAAATGAAATTATGATGAATGTACATAGACAGTCAAAGGTGGTCGTCATGAAGCATTTTGATATCCAGCTAGATGAAGAATATGCTGAAAAGCTTGCCGATATTCAGCAGCAAACTAACCAGGATCTGAGTGAAGTCGTTCAACGTGCGATTGACTTTTACCACAAACAACTTCAGCCAATCCGTAAAAATCCCCTAGAGATTATGAAGCAGAGTGGTTTTGTTGGTTGTGTCCAAGCAGAGCCTGATCTGTCTGTAAACTATAAATCTATCTTGCGTGTCAACACGCTCGATAATTCAAGAATCGATAAAAAATTCCCCTGCTAACTATCTTCTCAAAAAGCGCTGACGCAGACGAGAAATAAAATCATTTACCTCTGGTAATTTCATCCAAGCGGCGATCGCACCAAAAACGCACAAACCAACGAAACCCGCCACAGACAATTGCAACAACTGAATCAGCAAACCATTTCTACCTAAAAAGTGTTGAGAAACCTCAAGAGTAGCAAAGCTAGCTGCACCAGCTACTATACTACCCGCAGTCAAACCTAAAATTGGCAAACTCCACTCTTGCCAAGGTAATCCATTCAGCCTGCGATTCAGCAACCATAACAGCATCAACATTGAACTGCAATTAACTCCCACAGTTGCTAACACCAAACCGGGAGCGCCAAACCGTTTGATCAAAAAGTAATCCAACAAGGCGTTGAGGAAGATATTAATCATGCTGACGCGAAAAGGTGTTTGACCATCGCCCAAGGCATAAAACACCCGCACCAAGACATCACGCCCTAAATAGACAAACATCCCAATGCCGTTAGCAACTAGCAAAGAGGACACCAGCCCTGAGTCGGTTCTGTTAAAAGCACCGCGTTCATAGACGACTCGCACAATTGGCACAGACAGCGCCACCATCAAAGCACCCAACGGCAGCATGGTGAAAGCAGAAAGCAGAAGTCCTTGGCGAATACGTAATTTTAACTCAGTCCAATTTTCTGGAGCCGCAAGTCGGGAAAACATCGGTAGTAGGGGAACTAAAATCACGTTGGAAATAATTCCCAAGGGGGTTTGCACTAGTAAGGACGCATTAGCCAAGCCAGCAGCAATTCCTGTAGTTGGAAGCAAGGAAGCGAAGAACAAATCGGTGTAGAGGTTGATTTGATACATTCCGGAGGAAAAGGTAGCAGGCAGCATGATTTTAACAACATCGCTCACCCCAGGCTGATTAAAATTAAATCGCAGCCGCAATCTACCCAGACCAGCCCGTGATTGAGCAATTAGCTGCACCAACCATTGCAAAACTGCCCCGGCTAGGGTGCTTCCTGCTATAACCATTCCGCCCAACTTGGCATGGTCAAGAGTGCTAATCTTGCTACCTACTTGCAAATAGAGAATGCTTAAACCAATAATAACGGTAATACTGGAAAGTAAGGGACTGACAGAGGGTAACCAGAATTGATTGGCAGCGTTGAGAACTCCAAAACCAATGCCAATGAGTCCTGCTAAAACTGCCATTGGTGCCATAATCTGGAGTTGTTGGATAGCAATCTCCCTAACTAACTGTTTTTCCGGCACATTTAAACCTGGTGCAAATAAATCAATCAGGTAAGGGGCAAAAAATACCAAAAAAATCGTGACAATTAGCAATATTCCACCTACAAGCGTCGTGATTGTTTCTACCAAGGGAGCTGCTTCTTCTTTCTTACGCTTGGCTAAAACGCTAACAATCGCACTGTAAAATGGTCCGTTAATGCCGCCTAGCAATATCAGCAGGAACCCGGGGATCGTGTAGGCGTAGTTAAAGGCATCAGCTGCTGGTCCCAAACCAAAATCAGCAGCCACCACTAGCTGCCGCACTAATCCAAAAACTTTACTAATTAAAGTTGCGGCAGCAACAATTCCGGCAATTTTGGCAATAGAACGAGAGGCTTTTTGTTCTTGTGTCACGAAGAATACTCAACGAATTTTTGATGTTAGTTGGTAGTTGGTAGTT
>CAZZYE010000673.1:0-4849 GCA_964658145.1 uncultured Stigonema sp. | reverse complement strand
GCTTCTTGTTTTATCTCTGCTGTTTACCACTGGTTTGCTAGGTTCTGGTTTTTGGTTTGTAACTCACCCATCTGGAGAAACTTTAGATGAGTTAAAGTTACCTTCAGATTCTCAACAACAGCAGTTCAGTTTAGGTGACAAAATTTTAGTGACTGCTGATACGAACCCTGATAAACAAGCAGGGGTGCAAGCTTTGGCTAAGAGCGATTTTACCACTGCTTACACCAAGTTTAGGGCATCGCTGCAAGCAAATCATAACGATCCAGAAGCATTAATTTACCTAAATAATGCCCTGGTAGCAAAGAGCGCCAGACTGAAAATTGCCGTGAGTGTACCTATCGGTGGCAATTTGAATGTAGCGCGAGAGATACTGCGGGGTGTAGCTCAAGGTCAAGATGAGGTAAATCACAGTCGTGGCATTAACGGTAAGCTATTGCAGGTGGCGATCGCATCAGATGATAACGATCCAGCCCTAGCCCAAAAGGTCGCCACCCAATTTGTTCAAGATTCCAGCATTCTAGCTGTAGTAGGACATAACTCTTCTGATGCTTCCATCTCCGCTGCACCTATATATCAACAGTCCGGGTTAGTGATGATATCTCCCACCAGTTTTGCCCAAAACCTATCTGGTATTGGCAGCTATATTTTCCGGACTGTTCCCAGTGTAACGATGCTAACAGATAGCCTCTCTCGTTACACCCTCAAAACGGCTAATAAAACTAATATTGCCATTTGTGTTGATTCCAAAGCGATTGATAATCAGTCTTTCAAGGATAAGTTTAGTAAAGCGATACTGGCTGCTGGTGGCAAGATTAATTCCACAGTTTGCGATATTTCTACCCCTGATTTCAATCCTCGTGCAGTGATTTCTCAAGCAATCAGGAGTGGTGCAGATGGTTTGCTATTAGCTCCCCATGTGGACAGAATTAGCAAAGCTTTAGAAGTAGCACAGGCAAATAAGGGGCGGTTGACGCTATTTGCTAGTCCCACGCTGTACACATACCAAACTCTACAGACTGGGCTAGCTGATGTTAACGGCATGGTACTAGCTGTACCTTGGCATCCTACAGCAATTCCTGGTAATTCCTTTGGGCAAAATGCTGAGAAACTTTGGGGTGGTGCTGTGAATTGGCGAACGGCGATGGCTTATGATGCGACTGTTGCCCTTGCCACTTCTTTGCAGCAGAGTAGCACACGCGATGGACTGCAAAAAGTGCTGCATAGTTCCAGCTTTCGGGCCAACGGCGCAACGGGCAAAATTGAATTTTTACCATCGGGCGATCGCAACGGCAAAGCCATCTTAGTTCAGATTCAACCTAGTAGTCAATCCCCAACTGGCTATGATTTTGTTCCCTTAAATCCACCATTTAGTGGGCAATGAAAATGTAAAGTTTTATCAACAACCGGATAAATTCTGAGCGTGGGACTAAGAAGTAAATAAAGGGGGTGTTTAAGCCACTTCTTTTCAGTCCAAAGTTTTATAGGGTGCGCCATCACTGCCTAAGTAGGTGGGTAGTAGAATTCCTATATAGCAATCCTAAATGATTCCTGAACGCAGAGAAACCCGGTTTCTTTAAGAAACCGGGTAACTGATGCTTGAGGTGTTCGCAATTAAAATAGGATTGCTATATATCTAAACTAACAACTGTTAACTCTGGTGGATGTTCAACTGTGAACTGATAATATATCTCTCGTTTCGCCTCTGGTGGGAGAGTTAAAGTCCATTCCAAAATACCCATTTCACCAAGTTGAATTTGCGGGTTACTGCGAACAAGGCGCACCTTAATTTGCTCGTTGCGGCTGACTGGCAATTGTTCGGTTAATTTTAGATCAGCTTCTTGGTTGAGCAAGTTAGTAATTATTAAACGATAACCGTAGGTAGTCCGACGTTGATTACCAATGAGTTTTTTATCTACCTGACGCTCAATTAAGTCACGCTCAATTTTCAAACCTTCGTCAATCCCTAAGTTGAGATTGAACTCTTGCCCTGGTGCAATATGATCTAATTGAGTTGTACCGACAAAGATATTATCCCGAAAAATATTTGCAAGCCCTGGTAACATTGCACTGCTAGTGCTATTTTTTACATTTGCTTGCAAATAAGCAAAGCTTACCAAACGCGGCATAGCTACATACTCAAAGCTACAAGGAAAATCATCGTGGAAAATTGTCGTTTTATGGGGTGCGCCATCACTGGGAATGTTGCCGTTGCTACTCAGTTTAAAGGTAACTACACTTCCTTCTTTGGATACTTCTGCTACAACGGTTTTAGCTGTGAACTGAATTTCCTCTGATAGTTCTGTGTCTTGATCTGAATCGACACCCCCAGGAACTGCCATAGCCATAGGAGGTGCTGGCATAGCTGCACGTGTCCGTCCCATACGGTATTCTGGTGGGTGTGGTACGTCAATATACCAAGGTTGAAGTTTTGGCGGGATTCTCAGTCCTGGTTTGGCGGTAGAGAGGGTGATCGCTACACCAATCCAATCTTCGCCAGTGCTTTGGGTAACTTCTGCCAGGTAGCCGAGATTCAGACAATTGTTATCAGTGTTTAGTTGCAAATCATACAGCGGAGTCCAACTAGCAAGGGATACCACGTAGGACACCTCTAGCTCAAACTCCCCAGCACCCGCAGGTTCTACCGCCACAGTCAAACTGAAACTTTCTTTAGGATGGGGTGTTTGTATTTGTTGCAACTGCTGACGGAGTCCTTGTAACTGCTTTTCTAATTCCTGTTGTTGAGTTTTGCACTCCCCTGTAGCGATCGCATACTCGGTGTACTGGCTTCCTAAAAAGTTCAGAAAATCCAAAGTTTCACTCAGGCTAAGATTTCTCCGTGACAGACTCTGAGCAAAGGGTTCTTGCGTGTTTTCACGCAAGCCTTCAATAAACCTCGACTGCAATGCCAAAGCATCTACTTGAGCTTGCAAACAGCGCCACTCTGCTTCTAACTCCTGAATTTTTCTAGTCAACTGTGCAAGTCGTTCGGCAACGAATTCGGTGGAGAAGATGCGATCGATGCTAACTCCCAGCAAGCGCACCGCTACCCTACCTTTACCGCTAACGCGTACAGACTCAGTTTGTATGGTGTCTGGCAATGAGGCAATAACTAATTCTCGTTCAAGTCCAGTCAAGGACATCACACTCCGTCTTGTCACTAAGGCGCGGTCAGAGTAGACGCTGACAGCGACAATCTGGGTTTCTACTGTTTCTCGCACTGCCAGTTTTCCCTCGTTTGTAATGGTTCTGCTTGTTAATTTGTCATTATATGCCTTGAGGGTGCGGTGAAAATTTCAGTTAAAAGTAAGCGGAGCAGGTTTTGCAATTCCATAACCTTGGGCATAGTCAACCCCAAGGTGCGTGATTTTTTCGAGGATGTCCTGATTTTCGACAAACTCGGCAATAGTTTGAATGCCCATGACGTGACCAATTTGATTGATTGCTTCTACCATTGCTAAATCAATCGGCTGATCGACAATATTCTTGACGAAACTGCCATCAATTTTTAGGTAATCTATTGGCAGATTTTTGAGATAGACAAAAGAGGACATCCCACTGCCAAAATCGTCTAAGGCGAAGCGACAGCCTAGATCCCTGAGTGCTTGGATAAATTGAGCGGCTTTTCCTAGATTGGCGATCGCCACAGTTTCGGTAATTTCAAAACAGATTAATGCTGGCGGAATCTGGTATAATGCCAACTGCTCATGCAAAAATTCAACAAACTGCTCATCATTGATACTCGCACCAGAAAGGTTGATAGCATACAAACAATCACAACCAGCTTCTCGATAATGCTGTCCCTGAGTGCTAAAGAGTGTGCTGATCACCCAACGGTCGATCACTTGCATGAGATTGTAGCGTTCAGCAGCTGGAATAAACGCCATCGGTGACACCAAGTTACCCATTTCATCGACCAGGCGCAGTAGAACTTCGTAATGTTCGCCGTTTAACTGAGTTTGGGTGAGAGGCACAATGGGCTGGTAATAAAGGCGGAAACGATTCTCCTCAAGAGCTTGATTAATCCGCGTCACCCATTGCATCTCGCCGTGCTGCTGCGTCAGTTCACTATCATTAGCTTGATAGATATGCACTCGATTACGCCCATTATTTTTTGCAGCATAACAAGCCGCGTCAGCAGCACTTAAAATGCTAGTCACACTTTCACTGTCTGGATGGATCTCAACCAACCCGATACTCACACCAATGTTAAAAATTTTGTCTTGGCAAACAAAACGAAATGCTTGGACACCTTCACGCAGTTTATTCGCAATCCGCAGTGCTGCCTGTAGCGAGCAATGGTAGAGCAGGATACCAAATTCATCTCCACCTAAACGTGCCAAGGTATCAGTTGTACGCACCTGAGTTTGAAATAGTGCGGTCACTTGGCGCAAGAGTTCATCACCAACAATATGACCACAAGTATCATTGACGATCTTGAACTGATCTAAATCTAGATAACACAATGCGTGTTGTTGGTTTTGTGACCTAGCAAGGGTTAGGGCTTGTTCCAAGCGGTTTTCAAACTCGCGTCGATTAACCAGTCCAGTTAAGGCATCATGACTCGCCTGCCAAGTTAATTGATGTGACAGAGTACGACAAGTGCTTGTATCGTGAAACACCATTACCGCACCGATAATTTGACCATTGCTAGCTCGAATTGGTGCAGCAGAGTTTTCAATAGCAAACTCATCACCGTTGCGGCTAATTAGGACAGTATCATTGGCAAGACCAACGATACTACCTTCGCGTAAAGCGAATTCTACCGGGGTTTCCAATTGTTCACGTGTTGTTTCATTAACAGGACTTACGCAACTGGCATAAGGCGATCGCCACATTTAGTACATAAGTA
>CAZZYE010000672.1:0-4860 GCA_964658145.1 uncultured Stigonema sp. | reverse complement strand
CTAGTTGCACCTTGGCATCCAGATGCAAATTCCAGAAATCCTTTTGTGACAAATGCACAACAACTTTGGAGCGAACCAGTAAGTTGGCGGACTGCTATGGCTTATGACGCTACCAAAGCTATTATTGAAGGGTTGAAGCAAAGTAAAAATCTTACTCGTGAAGAACTACAACAACAACTGCATAAAATAAAAATCTGTGGAGCAACAGGCAAAATAAGTTTTGCTACAACAGGGGAACGGAAGGAGACAAAAGTTTTTCCTATTAGAGTTAAAAAAGATAGTAACTCTGACACTGGTTATAAATTTACTTTAGACCAATCATTTAGAGATAATTTAGGGGAAAGCTGCCAGAATAACTAGCCTTGATCGTAATCAGTATACAATCGCGCTTTTTCTCTGCATCAAGCCAGTCGCCTAAGTCGGGAAAAACGCGATTGCCCCTACTGAAAATCACGCCTGTTCAGATTCCCGGCTTCTTTAAGAAGTCGGGAATCTTGTTGTTCAGATGAAATTAAACCTGAGCTTCTTCCTTCACCAACTTATCCCAACCCAAATCTTTCAAGCTGTTATTCCGGCGCAGTGGACGAGTTACCAACTCTAGAATATCACGGGCATTTGTAAAGCCGTGAATCTGAGCAAAAGTGAACTCCACAGACCACTTGGTATTGATACCCCGTGCTTCCAGAGGGTTAGCATGAGCCATACCAGTAATCACCAAATCAGGCTTCAACTCATAAATCCGCTGCAGTTGGTTATAGTTGTCTGGCTTCTCCACAATCTTCGGCAGAGGTAAGCCCATTTCCTGACAAGTCTTCTCCAGCAATGCCAACTCAGCAGCTTGGTAGCGCTTATCCATGTAGGGAATACCGATTTCTTGAACAGTCATACCACAGCGTACCAGGAACCGTGCCATGGAGATTTCCAGCAAATTATCGCCCATAAAGAACACAGATTTGCCGCGAATCAATTTCACGTAGTCTTCCACGCTTTCCCAAATTTGGGCTTCCCGTTCGTCCAAACCTTTTGGGGTAATACCAAACACAGAGCAAATTTTTTCAATCCAAGCGCGGCTACCATCAGGACCAATGGGGAAGGGAGCGCCGATAAGTTTGCATTTGCGACGACGCATCAAGGTAGTTGCAGTGCGACTGAGGAAGGGGTTAACACCAGCAACATAATACCCTTCTTCAAGTACAGGTAGTTCTGTAAAGCGTTTGGAGGGTAGCCAACCAGAAACTTTAATACCTTGCTTCTTCAATTCTAGGGTTAACTGAGTGACAACAGGATCGGGAAGAGATCCAAACAATACTAAAGGTGGGTGATCCACGTACTCAGATTCTTCTTTGGCAACGTCTTCTTTCTTCTTGCCAAAGTTGAGCAGCTTTTTAATGGCGTTGCGTTCATCCTTCTCAGATTCTACCATCGGAGATTTATCAGGACAACGTGTAGCCATTGCTGCTAACACGGTGTCTTCTCCTTGGGTGAAGGCGTAGTCTAAACCGTTGGCACGCGCTACAACAATGGGGATACCAATTTCAGATTCTAGCTTGGGTGCCAAGCCTTCCAAATCCATTTTGATGATTTCAGTGGTGCAGGTGCCAATCCACACGATGACACTGGGGTTGCGATCGCGCTTAATTTGCAAACACAGCCGCTTTAACTCATCATAATCATTCAATTGTGCAGAAATATCTCCCTCTTCCAATTCTGCCATTGCATAACGGGGTTCAGCAAAAATCATCACCCCCATGGCATTTTGCAAGAAGTAACCACAAGTCTTTGTGCCAATTACTAAAAAGAAGCTATCTTCTATTTTTTGGTACAGCCACGCCACACAACTGATTGGGCAAAAGGTGTGGTAGTTACCGGTTTCACACTCAAAAGTTAAACCTTCTGGATTAGCATTAGCTTGAGCAACAGTCATTTTGGTATTTTCTCCCCTTTATTTTTAAAGTTGGCAATCGCTAATAGCTAATAGCTAATGGCTAATAGCTTATGGCAAAAAACAATTAGCTATTAGCAGTTAGCAGTTAGCAATTAGCCAAATTATGCGTTGGGGAAGAGACGAGAAAGTTCTGACTCGTCAAAAGCACCAGACGGTAGTTCTTCTTCCCCTAAGACGATTTCGTCGTCTGCTTCACCCTTGTGCGCTAGTGCTTCTTCCTCCCCCCAGACATCTGACAAAACTTCAGCAAACCCATTCTCATCGGCTGCAGTTTCTGAGGATATTTTGCCATGAACTTCCTTAAATTCATCGAAGGAAATATCGCCAAACTCATCCACTTCTGTGTTTAAACTGAGCGAGGAGTGGAACTCATCTTTTGAGTCTTGATCTCCAAACCCATTGTGAATTTCCTTCGATACCTTGACTTCAGTCTCATTGTCCAGAGACATTGCCAACAACTCATCTCGCATCGTTGTATCTGGGACCATGAGAGTCTGTTCATGGTCATCTAGCATTTCCAAATTGTCTGACAACATGTCGTGCTGCGTCTCCCCCGGACCATAGCCATTTGTCTGGGGAATAGTCAATGTTTCATTTTGGGGTTTTTCATCCATGACTTCTGACTCTTCCCCGTATTGCCAACTATCTACTTTAGTCGGTACGCGGTGACCGAGAGCGATGTCTGGATCAAAATGTAAATCCAGCACCTCAATTAAGGTATCAGCGTCAGGATTTAGTTTGGCAAAGGGCAGCATCAATTCCGCTAGCTTGACTTCCAGCGCGTTAACAACTCCCAGGATGAGGTAAGAAGGTGGTCGCTTGCCACCATCGGGGGTGTAAACTGACTCTACCTCCATGTGCACTTTGATCCAGTCTCGATTTACCTGGAAAAACTCTAACCACTTTTGCC
Organism: uncultured Stigonema sp.; assembly: GCA_964658145.1. Taxonomy (GTDB): domain Bacteria; phylum Cyanobacteriota; class Cyanobacteriia; order Cyanobacteriales; family Nostocaceae; genus Stigonema. The sequence continues at coordinate 2,005 of CAZZYE010000672.1, read as the reverse complement.
TTAAAGAATCTGTAAAGCTGTGAAAGAAAGCCATTTTTTACCCCATCCTGAAAAGAAGATTTATACTTATACAATCATCAAGTCTAATTCCTCTTCTGAATTTGGCACCTGTGGTTTACCCGGATTTAAATAGAAATCAGACAATAAAGAGAATAATTCGCGGTCTGGGGAGTCGTTTGGTACTACACCTTCAGGACGCGCCAGAATTTGGTCAGCGATGCTGAGGTAATAATCGCAAACGTAGTTCAGACTCGGGTCTATTTCTGCCATTTCAAACAAAGTCTTACCCTTCACACGAGATACCCTGATATCTTCAATCAACGGCAAAACTTCCAGAACTGGCATTGGCACTGCTTCGATATATTTTTCAATCAAGTCGCGCTTGGAAGTGCGATTGCCAATTAGCCCCGCTAAACGTAGTGGGTGAGTCCGGGCTTTCTCCCGTACCGAAGCGGCAATCCGATTGGCTGCAAACAATGCGTCAAAGCCGTTGTCCGTAACAATTAAGCAGTAGTCAGCATAATTGAGTGGTGCCGCAAAACCGCCGCAAACAACGTCACCGAGTACATCAAACAATATGATATCGTACTCATCAAAGGCGTTGAGTTCCTTCAGTAATTTCACGGTTTCGCCCACAACGTAACCGCCGCATCCAGCACCCGCAGGTGGACCACCAGCCTCAACACAATCTACTCCGCCGTAGCCTTTGTAGATGACATCTTCTGGCCACACATCTTCGTAGTGGTAGTCCTTTTCTTGGAGTGTATCAATAATTGTCGGAATCAAGAACCCGGTGAGAGTGAAGGTGCTGTCGTGTTTGGGATCGCAGCCAATTTGCAGCACTTTTTTGCCACGCTTAGCCAGGGCGACGGAGATGTTACAGCTGGTTGTGGATTTCCCGATCCCACCTTTTCCATAAACTGCTAGTTTCACTGTTGTTTGCCTCTGATAGTTTCTTGTCAAACTCGTTGCTGAAACACTTGCCTTCACCTAGCCGCACGAGGCGGAATGTGTGAGGTCTTCGAGTGTCATTATTGTCTAAATCGCACGGAAAATAAAGGGGCTTTTCTATTGGACTAGGGTTATATAAGGCGTATTGTGCATTAATTCAGCTATTTTACATCAATGTCTATATTAATTAGTTTTTAGGCTTTAAAAACCTAAATTTTAAACTTTTATACCAAAAAAATATTAAAATAAGTTACAAAACACAAAAATGTAAAATTCCTGATTTTTATGTGGTTTTCATCAAAAAAACTCTGCTAAAAAAGCTGGTTTGCTGGGTATTGGGGTATCTGTTAGTACCTGACGACTGAAGTCGCACGCCAGTCGCCCGTAGATCGGGAAACCCGACAAAGAACAGAACACTGGTGAGGCTACACAAACGAGCGTCACCCGTAAGGGCGTGGGCTAGTTCTGATCAAAGCCTTAACTGAACGGTATTGCTTCAGGGCTGGACTCACCGCCTGCACGGACTTATAGTCCAAAAGCCAAATGAGCGCAGGCTCAGACTCGTTCCCTAGTGCCTGGGAATGCCTCAGAGGCAGAGCCTCTAATCAAGCGTAGGAGGCAGCAGCCTACTAAGAGTGCTTTCCCAAAGCAAAGTCGGAACGAGAGAGGTTGTGGCAACCCTACATGAATTTGCCTACAGCACCTTTCAGGGGAACGGCTACGGTTATAGCGGTTTTCTTCCGAATCGCGAATACACGAACCATAACTGAATGTTGTATTCTATCTATTGTGGCGGGGGTTATGGTATGAATCCCTATCAGGGATTGAAATTTTTAGTGATTACCCCGTAAATGTAAACAATTATTAAATTTAAAAATACTATAGGAATCCTAAATCATTTGTCAAAAATATATACGTAGTGTAGGCAGGGCTATGCCCACCATATCCGGGTGAGGTGCGGCATAGCCCTGCCTACGTGTATTTCAAAAATCAAATAGGAATCCTATAGCTAAACTTTTTTAAAGCTTTCAGATAATTGGCATGATGCAAGTCA
>CAZZYE010000671.1:0-4887 GCA_964658145.1 uncultured Stigonema sp. | reverse complement strand
TTATGAATTATGAATTATAAATTATGAAACTTTTTCATAACTCATAACTCATAATTCATAATTCATAGTTCTGCCCGAATAGTAAAAGCATAGTCTCCTCCTGGTTCGAGCTGGTAGTCTCGTTGCTCTAGGAAGCGACCGAGGGGTTCTTTGATTAGAGCACGACCTAGGTTCGGCTTAACGGAAAGTTCACCTTGGCGGAAATGCCACTGGAACTGCCACTCAAAGTCACCTGCTCTCACTTCACCTTCAAGGAAGCCGAGTTGCCAGGATTGGCGGGTAATCCTGACATGGGCGGTGGTTTCTGGTAAACGTTTAGCACTCACAATGCTTTATGTCAAATCTGGAATGAAAGCTTACTTGTTATAGCTTTACAATTACCCAAAATACATCAAATAGACTAATGAGTGAAATTAAGTATTTGAGAGGAGAATGGGTTGAAGAGGCAGATCGCCTGCCAGATTGCCAGACGAGATTGCTAGACGAGTGAACTCGCGGCTACACATACAAAGCTCCGAAGTTCCCTACGGCGGGAAACAAGCTGCAAGGACTTCTCTCTGCCTATCGCCGCTTGAAGAGTGCGATGATCCATACATTGCCTGCCTACGCAGGCTAAAAGAGCCAGACGAGTGAACTCGCGGCTACACATACAAAGCCTGCCTACGCAGGCTTTTAAGTTAAAAAAACAAATTAAAAAATAAATTAGGAAAAATGCATAGAAATTTTACGCAGTTGCACATACATTGCGTTTGGGGAACTTGGGATAGGTTGCCACTGGTTACGCCAGATATTCAAGATATAATTTACGCAGCAGTTGTTAAGCAATGCAGTGATTTAGGATGCAAGGTAATTGCTATTGGGGGCACAGTTGATCACGTTCACTTACTAACTGGTTTTCCGCCTACCTTGACCATATCTGAGCTAATGCAAAAAACCAAGGGCAGCTCTTCCCATTTAATTACCCATGAAATCAAACCTCAAGAGTTTTTCAAATGGCAAGGTGGTTATGGTGCATTTACCGTCAGCCACCATCACATAGATCAATTAGCCAATTACATCCGCAACCAAGCCTCCCACCATCAGCAAAAATCCCTCATCCCCGACTGGGAAATCACCTGATTTACTGCTTTGTCCGTGTAGCCGCGAGTTTACTCGGAAATTGTTTATTATATCAAGCCCGCGCAGGCGGGCTTTGTCCGTGTAGCCGCGAGTTTACTCGTTTGGCTTTTAAGATTTTGGAGAAAGCAATTCATCCAAAATCCTGATTAAAAAGTTTGCTAGGGAGGGTTTCCCTCCTTGCACGCCAGGAGGCACAACAGAGGACACCTCCGGTGCGACCTTGGCTCAAATTTTCGCTCTTCTGCGAAATCTAAAATTGAGTTACCGATTTACCGCCGCTGCTTCCCGCGCTGCAGTTGCCTGATCTGGGTGAATACCCAAGCGGGTGAGATTAATCCTGCCCTTGTTATCAATCTCCCGTACTTTAACAATCACTTCATCACCAACTGCCACTTCATCCTCAACTTTACCCACCCGGTAATCAGCTAGTTGCGAAATGTGGATCATACCTTCCTTACCAGGCAGAAATTCTACAAACGCACCTATAGGTATAATCCGAGTGACGCGACCCACGTATACATCACCTTCACTCAGCTTCCGCGTCATGCCTTGGATAATATTTCTAGCTTTTTTAGCTTTGTTTTCATCCACAGCAGAAATCGTTACCGTGCCGTCATCTTCAATGTCAATTTTTGCACCTGTTTCCTCAGTGATCCCCTTGATTGTTTTACCTCCAGGTCCAATAACTAAACCAATCATGTCTGGATCGATCTTGATTGTTAGTAGACGTGGGGCGTAGGGTGACATTTCACTACGGGGTTGATCAATAGTCTGGAGCATCTTATCCAGAATGTGCAACCGTGCTGCTTTGGCTTGGTCGATAGCTAGGCGGATAATACCCAAAGACAAACCAGGGATTTTCATATCCATTTGCAAAGCCGTAATTCCGCTATCCGTGCCGGCGACTTTGAAGTCCATGTCTCCCAAAAAGTCTTCGATGCCCTGAATATCAGTCAGAACCCTCACTTCGTCGCCTTCCTTAATCAGACCCATTGCCGCACCGGTGACAGGTTTGGAAATTGGTACGCCTGCATCCATCAACGCCAGTGTGGAACCGCACACCGAACCCATTGATGTGGAACCATTGGAAGAAAGTATTTCTGATACGACTCGAATCACGTAGGGAAATTCTTCTCTCGATGGTAGCACAGGCAGCAGCGCTCGTTCTGCAAGCGCTCCATGACCGATTTCCCGCCGTCCTGGCGCACGCATGGGTTTGGTTTCCCCTACGGAGAACGGTGGGAAGTTGTAATGGTGCAGGTAACGCTTTTGCTGATCCGCTTGCAGGTCATCGTTTAATGATTGGGCATCTCCTGGTGTACCTAAGGTACAAGCAGATAACACTTGGGTTAGTCCCCTGTTAAATAAAGCGCTTCCATGGACACGCTTGGGCAAGACGCCAACGTTACAAGAAACAGGGCGGACCTCATCCAGTTTGCGACCATCAACACGAACATAATCTTCGATGATTTGACGGCGCATTAGCTTTTTGGTAATTTCTTTGAAAGTATTATCAAGCGCCTTGCTATTTGCGGTTGCGGCAATGCGGAGAGGGTCTTCTTCTGGCAGTTCGGTGATTGTAGTTTCAATTGTTGTCTTGACTGCATCTAAAGCTGCATCACGCGCTGTTTTGTCCAGATCAAATTGTGACAGGATTTTCTTAATTTCAACGCTTGCGCGATCGCGTATATAATTTTCCAGTGAAGAATCTACGAATGGTGGAGCTTCGTATGTGATTTCCAGACCTAATTCTGCAAGCAAATCTTGCTGTGCTTTGATTAAGTCTTGCACTGCTTCGTAGCCAAATTCAATCGCTTCGAGAATGTCTCGCTCTGGCAACTGATTGGCTCCCGCCTCCACCATGATCACACCTTCTGGTGAACCTGCCACTATTAGATCCAAGTCTCCGGCTTCTATTTCTGCATAGGTAGGGTTAATGATAAAATCATCTCCAACCAAACCTACGCGAACTGCCGCCATGGGTCCATTAAATGGTATTTTAGCTATCAGGGTGGCGATTGAAGCACCTGTGACTGCAAGCACATCGGGTGGCACTTGCTCATCCATCGACAGCGTTAAGGCAATAATTTGCAGGTCATCTCGTAACCAAGACGGGAACAGAGGGCGCAGCGGACGGTCAATAAGACGGCTGGTTAAAGTTACTCTTTCTGGCGGACGTCCTTCCCGTCGCATCATCCCTCCAGGAATTCTACCTGCCGCATATAATCTTTCTTCGTAATCTACTGTCAGGGGAAGAAAATCAATGCCTTCTCTGGCTGTTGAACGTGTAGCCGTCACTAAAACTGCTGTGTCCCCAGATTGTATTAAAACCGACCCACCAGCCTGGGGAGCTAGTTGACCAACCTTCAGTCGAATATCCCGTCCGTCAAAGGATATTGACTTTTCAAATTCTCCCATTCAGTTTTTTTTCCTTATATGCACACTATTCTCTCTCTGTGGCAATCCTAACATTTATGCTCTATACAGTGTCGTCAGTTGCATACAAAGATAAACAACTATGACTTACACACCGCACCTAGTCAATTGAAGCTTGGTGTAAGGGTTTCAGCGGATAATGGTGTCAGGGAAATTTATTTTCCTACACGACTAGACTTCCACACCTCCAGAATAACGCCCAATTTTTAGAAGATCGCAGTCTAGGTTGTACAATAAAACTAGCACTGCAAATATATCTACACCGTCTTGGAAAGTTTGGTTTCAAATGAACCGCTCCCAATGTTTCTTTTGGCTGCGCGATTGCGCCACAATGCATGTGTCTATAATCCCCGCCGCCCCACAACAAAGGCATTTTGACGAGCGCCTAAATCCACCGCGTTCTTTCGCATCTGAAAGGGGTTGTTTTTTTGAAGATATCTGTGACTTTAATCATGAAAATATTCATTAATATACTTTCCTTATCCTGTTATTGTATATGCATGCAATCTATTTTTAGTAACACTCTATTTATTTTAAATTTTATTAAGTAAAAATTGTGTTATTGCTAAGGTTTATCAAATCAACTTCATATTATTTTATAAAATTTAATGATTAGCAATAATGATTTGGAAAAATTGAAAAATCAACTAGAAAATAAGCACTCTTCTAGGCTTTAGTTTTGTGAAAATCCTCCTTCGTTAGCACATGGCAATTTTACACGGTAGTTGGTTACGACAAAATCAGGGCGGTTGTTTATTTATTTGGGGAGAAACTTGGCGAATGGGCGCGAATACTCTGTTGAGTGCATCAGCAGATGTGCCCCTGCATCCATTGGCAATGACACCAGTGGAATTATTAGAGTGGTTGCGTTTGCATCAAATGACTGGTGTCAGTTCGGTAAGGGAGTCTGTAGAGAGGTTGAATGCAACCTCTCTACAGACTGCTGTACCTACGTATTTCCACTCCTGCAGTCAGGATGGGAAAGTATCCATCTCTCCAGTGCATTCTGCCACTGTAGAGACGCGACCGATCGCGTCAACACAAACAGAATCCCCGCAATACCTTCAACCATGGCAAATTGAGGGTTTTTGTCTCAACCCCCCGGAAGCCATCAAGTTTCTCACGAATCTACCTCTAGGTGTTACCAACGGGGAGGATGCCTTTTTGGGAGGAGATTTACGCTTTTGGGCGCAGGTTGCCCGTTGGAGTTTGGATTTAATTTCGCGGTATAAGTTTTTGCCCATACTGCAACGGCAACCAGATAATTCCGTCGCCGCCAAGTGGCAAGCACTTCTAGACAGCGCCTTAGACGGAACTCGCTTGGAAAAATTT
>CAZZYE010000670.1:0-4892 GCA_964658145.1 uncultured Stigonema sp. | reverse complement strand
AGGTAAAATCAGAGGGTTTAAGTCTGGAGCTATATTGAAAATTAGTGGAACGCGCTATCTGGGGGTTTAAAGCCCCCACCATACGCGGTCACCGTTCCCTGTTCCCTGTTAAGAGTTCCCTTTTACTACTATTTTGTTTAAGCTTTGCAACATTTGCATCGCTATAATTGCTTATGCCGACAGATAGACTATGCACTTTTATACAGTTTTCCCTCCTGAAAGCGGACAAAAAGTAGTATAAATTATAACATATATTATTGAAGGGTGTTGAACTGTGACAGTGGCGCTGGTAATAATTTTAACAGTTTTTGTCGGATTGTTTGTGGTGCTAGAGATCGGACTGCGTACAGTCGGCTTTGGCAATCCCCTAATTTACATTGCAGATGAGCAGATTGGTTATTTGTTAGCCCCCAACCAGCGCACTCGTCGCTTTGGTAATCTAATCAAGATTAATGAGTATTCGATGCGAGGTGAGGCGATACAAAAGACGCCTTCATCCTCTACCCTGCGGGTGTTACTCTTAGGAGATTCGATCGCTAATGGTGGTTGGTGGACCGATCAGGCTAAGACAATTTCGAGCCTGATGAGGCACAAATTGAGTGCAGCAACTACGAGTAAATTCCAGCAAGTGGAAGTACTTAATGCATCAGCAAACTCTTGGGGACCAAGAAATGAATTAGCATATTTGCAGCGGTTTGGCAATTTCAACGCCCTGGTAGTGGTGCTGCTGATTAATACTGATGACTTGTTTGCTACAGCTCCCACTTCTTTGCCTGTGGGACGCGATCGCAACTATGCAGATAAGAAACCGCCTTTGGCATTGGTGGAGTTCTTCAACCGTTATGTCTCCTCACCAAAACCGATACCAGAAATGCAAGCGGTGCATGCAGAAGGAGGCGATCGCGTTGGTTTTAATCTCGATGCAATTAGCAAAATACAGACTCTAGCGCGATCGTCCTTCAGCCAATTCCTACTAGTCATGACTCCCTTACTCCGCGAAATTGGCGAACCTGGACCCCGCGATTACGAAATTAAAGCACGTCAGCGCCTCAATGAGTTTGTACAAGCTCAACAAATTACTTATATAGATATTTTACCAATATTCAACTCAAACAAGGACATCAAAGCCGTGTATCAAGACAACATCCACCTTAATTTACAAGGAAATCAGCTTGTGGGTGAGGTGATTTCGCTTGCAGTTCTTGAGCTATTGCTGTTAAAATAAAAACATAATTATATTTGCATCGTTACATTTGATTTTTGATGTTGCTCGTTGAACGAATGATCGGTTAGCAACGGATGATATAACGGATGTAACGGATGATTTAACTGTGATGCGACGAGCATAGCGCATCCGCACTCGTCCGCGCTCAATACCGTTACCCGTCTTTACAAGTGCTTCTGCTATACTAAAGAGAATTCAAATGCCCCAATATCGGCTCTACCATTAACTACACGAGGGAAACCACGCTGGTCGGTTGTGGGGTCAGTATCTAGTGTAATTGGGTCTGCGGCATCAATTGCTGGACTATCTGGGAGCAGGGCGATTGTCTGTGTGGGACCACCATAGAAGTCTAGGGGATCTAGGCGCGGATCAATGGGGTTGTCGCTAGTACCTACTATATCTCCTAGGTTGCCAAATCCGGTACTACCTGTGCTGTCACCAATCAAGTTGTAGCCGATGCTTGTGTAAGTGCCGGATACATCGGGGTTGACACCGTCTTCCGTGGTCAGGTTGGCGGCGATAATTGTGTTCCGCGCACTGATAGAGCCTGGACGGTAAAAATTAGAGCCTGGAGAATTGAATACGCCTCCACCATCTAAGGCTTTGTTAAGGGTGAGGGTACTAAACACCAGCGACAGAGCGCCACTGTTAAAGATGCCGCCGCCTTCGTAGGTTGCCGAGTTACCGCATATAGTACTGTTGCTCACCGTCATCGTACCATTGTTATCGATACCGCCCCCATTGCCCTGAGGGAGGGATAATGCGGATGCTCCTCCCAATAACGAGTTGTCGCTGATGGTGCTATTGCTTACATTCATGGTGCCACCGTTATCGATGCCGCCGCCGCCACCGCCGTATTTTCCTATCGAGTTACCGCTGATGGTGCTGTTGCTCACATTCATGGTGCCACCGTTATCGATGCCGCCACCAACGCCGAAGCCTACCCCGTTACCGCTTATAGTACTGTTGTTCACATCAACGGTATTGCCACTGTTAGAGATGCCGCCGCCGGCATTTGCCGAGTTATTGCTGATGGTGCTGTTGCTTACTTCAAGGGTATTGCCACTGTTATAAATACCCCCTCCTAACCCTATTTTTGAATCGTTGCTGCTGATGGTGCTGTTGCGAACCATCAGGTTTGCGCCGTTATAGTTAAGGATGCCACCGCCGTCTCCTTTGGCATAATTGCTGCTGATGGTGCTGTCGCCGATCAAAACAGTACCACTGTTATAGATGCCGCCGCCCATGCATAAATCCATAAATTTAACTTTTGTAATGAGAGTCAGTCACAATCTATACTGAAGCCCTTACTAGATAAACTATACAACTAAAAAGTTATTAGAATGTTATTATCTGGCTAAAATATATTTTTTGAGAGTTAAATTATATTAAATCGATTGCAGTAGATGTGCGAATCACACATGAATGAAGTGTGATTCGCGATCGCCAATCAGGTGGTAGCTATTGATGCTGATCGTGCCTGACACGTCCGTGTTAACACTGTTCTTTTTCCCCGTATTCAAGAGGTTAGCGGCAATAATCGTGTTCCGTTTGCTGGCAGAACCTTATTTCCTTCCTTCTGTGATCGCACTCTTGAAGTTGTAAAGTTTTGTAATACGCGGGACGAAAAGATTAGGATGTGCGATCGGAATCAGCCCAGCTTAAAGGGCGCTGCAATCTGAAGAGTGCTTGGGAGGCAAAAAACATTCGCGCCTGTTTCACTCCTCTATCGTGGTAGATATTAACAAATGATTAAGAGTTTTCCGCGCATCGGAGTAGCGATCGCCAGGAACTCTCTTCACCATAATATTCGTGGTATGCCTTTTCTATAGGTTATAGGCTTCTGCCTTCCCCTATGCAGAAATTAGCCTTGATTTTTCGTTTCACTGCGTAAGTCCTAATCAGCGCCATCTCACAGTAGGTATTTCCTAACTCTGCGAGAGGAGAAGAAATTAGGAGTGTGAAACAATGTTTTGGAAGTTCTTGGTTAGTGTTTTAATATTGCCCAGTTGCCTAGGATTTGAGATAGCTGCAGCATCCATTAAAAATGGGGTTCAGACGTTGCCATCCGAGGAATTAGGCTTGAGTCCGCAACAGACAAAGGCAAATCGAGATGTAGTAAATTCCTCACTGTTTCCGATCAAAGGATCTTCTTCAATTCAGGGAGATCGGGAAGCTGATACTGAGGAACTGAGGCACACAAATTACCAGCATCCTTACCTACTCGCTCATCGGTATTATCAGAATTCGTGTCTGCAAGGTCACAGGTATTATCTTCGTGGGTATTACTATCCCGAGTCTGCTGGTTACCATCGGCAATATTACCATAACAATAGGTACTACCGTCACAGGAATTATTATCCCCAGTATTACCGTTACGGGGATTACCATAATAATAGTTACTACCGTCATGGATATTACAATCAGCGGTCTTACCATAATGGATACTACCGTCACGGGGATTACTATCCGGGGTATTACCATCAGCGGTATTAAATAAGTCGGCACAAATAGAAATTGCGTGATGGCTTGTAGTTGCGCGCCAGATGCTTCAAGCGGGGGAACCCCGCCAACGCACTGCCTTGCTTTAGCGCTAAAGCGCAACTACGAGCCTATTTATTAATAATTAGCTGAGTTAAGAAAAAAGCCAGGGCGGCACTGCCTAAAGGAACTGTTAAATTGTCAACACCCACAAACGAAATAGTTTCTAAGCCAGTTGCGACTAATGCCACTGCTAGTGATATCACCCAAGTTTGCCAAATGTTGCCTTCGACACCAATTAAAATCATAACACTGATAAAAAAGCTAACAATAGCCATTGCCAGAGAACCTTCCCAGCTTTTTTGCCTCCCAAAGAACTTGTATTTATGTTTACCAAACCGCTGTCCAATCAGTGCTGCTAGTCCATCTCCCCACGCCATAACCAAAATTCCCAGTGCTGCGTACTGGGGTTGTTGTAAATACCAGAAGCAGGCAACTAAAACACCAATACTAACGGAATAGAAAAATGTCCCGAAACTTTTGCGTCCCACGCTATTAATACCAGGGAGAATGGGAAATAGATAGGACAATAAGGTAACAATGCTCGCTAAGATCGAAGCTGTAATGCTGACACTTGCTGGGATATCTAACCACCAAGCAAGCAGTATCACATTGCCAGTGCCAATATGAACTATCTTCCGCACGATTTCTGGATCGTCTTTGGCTTTTGCGTTTACCACCCCTGCAAGCAGGAGGATAAGCGACAGCCAAGCTGCAACGCTGGCAATTTGCAGCCATAAAGGAGGAATTGACTCTAAATCAGGAAATAAACTCAGCAAAGAAGTAACGATATAGAGAAATTTGACCTTTATTATCACTTTATTCGATTTAAGCCACAGCAATGAAACTATTGAAACTATTATTAATTTGGCTGATTCAGTTCTACCGAATGTTTATCTCGCCCCTATTGCTCCCTACTTGTCGCTTTCAACCAACTTGTTCTATGTATGCCATGGAAGCAATTGAACGATTTGGAGTCTGGCGCGGTAGTTGGTTGGCAATTCGCCGCATCTTACGCTGTCATCCATTTCATCCAGGAGGCTACGATCCAGTGCCGGAGGAGAGGGGGAGTGGGGAGTAGGGAGTGGGGAGGGAGTAGGGGGAGTAGAAGGGAGACAAGGGAGAC
>CAZZYE010000669.1:0-4892 GCA_964658145.1 uncultured Stigonema sp. | reverse complement strand
TAAAAAGGGGGGAATATAGCCCCCCTTTTTAAGGGGGGCTAGTTCTGATCAAGTCTTAACCGAGAAGTATTGAGACTGATGGGGTGATAACAATAGAGCAGCTTCCACAGTAAAAGTTAGTGTGGAGTAAACAAAGTGCTTCGGTTAACAGTGCTGGCACTCTTACAATCTATGGCGATTCCTTAAGTGGTAGGACGATCGCCCTCATTGCCTTGGCTTTATTTTGTAGAGTCGGAGACTTCTATTCACACCAGCCACCGCAATCAGATCTAGATTGTGTAGTTGATATACCACAAATCTTCATTTTTTACATCTATCTGAATATAGATTCTGCTCTTGGACTCCTTAATAAGATACTTAAACAAATATGAATGATTGTCGCATTCTAAATCATTATAATTCCTAAAGATTCTAAAGCGAATTTTTGAAGCCATAATTGTTTTAGCTGTTGCTATCGATGAGGAGTTTCAACACACCCAAGGAGGAAACGTAAGCATTGTTTCGGTACGCTTAAAAGTGTGGCCAAGACAAATGCCGCCGTGACGACTAGTTGCCACAAGCTTGACTCGTGAGGGCTAAGCTTATTGTCTTGGCGTGAACTTTTAACTTGAATCGTTGATTTCAATCTTCATGGAGGATATTGCTTCAGTTGGAAACACCGCCCAAGGTTTTTGCAGCTAGCGTTTGTGGGATCGACAGCAGGCACTTCCTTTGGAGGAATGACCCAATTGCCCTATGTCAATGCTAAAGTATCCGCTTTCTGACTTTATTGCAACCGTACCTAGTTGCGTAGAAACAACTACTCTGGCAGTTGTACTGGAGATTTTTAAAGAAGAGCAGTGCGATCGCCTGATAGTACTAAATCAGCAGCAATCCCCAATAGGCTTGCTCAACTGTGCCCGTTTGCTATCACAATTCCTAGCAGCACAAGGTGACCAATATTTTAATTATTTAGATTTACAACAGCCAGTCGCAACGTTGGGTTTCTCACTCATTCAGCCGTTACAGACATTATCGGCTTCTGATAATGTTGAACAGTTAGGCTCATTTTTGCGTGACCAACAAACCCAAACAAACATTAACTTAGATTGGGCACTCATTGACAAGGATGGCAAATATGTGGGGCTAGTAGATAGCTGGCGCTTGTTACAATTTGTGACTAGGCATCGATCCATTAATTCAAACGATTCTGCGCCAGCTTTCAATTCGTCAGCTCAGGGTAAGCAAATTTGCCAGCCACTCGTAGACAAGGCATTAGTACAGTTGCTGGAACGACTACCTTGGCCTTTAATGTTGCAAACAAGTACTGGAGAGGTGGTGACGCAAAACCTAGCTTGGTGGCAACAATTGGGAGCATTGAAAGATCCAGAAGGGGTTAGACAACAGGTGCTGGCAATGCTGTCAACTGCAACCAACTCACAACAATCCACTCAAAAAGCGCCCTTCGTTTATTTTTATGGCGGCGCTGAGCATAACAGTCAAGAGCAGCCCAAACATTTTAAACTTCATTCTCCAGAGAATACTGTATCGGTTTTGACTGAACCAATACTCAAATCGGATTTGGCAAACCATGAAGAGCAACAGCTACTAGAAGCAGCAGGATCAAGTCGATGCTTTTTAGATAGCCAGCCAGGTGCTTGTACCTGCGTTGTTGAAGTGCAAAATGGTCAGGAGCGAGTCTGGCAATTTGTCAAAATTCCCTTAGATAGTCCTGATTTAAAAACCCTGATTCCGGAGCAAGAAACAGCACTCAGCACTGATTTATGGCTAATACTAGCTACTGACGTTACCGAACAGCAACAGCTTTGTAAGGAATTGGCGGCAAAGAATGTTGACCTCATGCAACTAAATCGGTTAAAGGATGAGTTTTTAGCTTGTATTAGTCATGAACTGAAAACGCCCTTGACTGCCGTTTTAGGTTTATCGCGGTTGCTAGTAGATCAGCAGTTAGGCGAACTAAACGAGCGTCAAGCCCGTTACGCGGGACTGATTCATCAAAGTGGACGCCACCTAATGAGTGTGGTCAATGACATTTTGGATTTAACCCGCATGGAGACGGGACAGATAGAACTAACGCTCTCCCATGTCAAAATTCGCGCTCTTGTCGATCGCGCCGTATCGGAAGCAAAAACTATCCACCGAGAAAGCAGCAAAGCAACACATCTTCGCCAAACGCAAGCATCACCTTTACGAGATCACCAACTTACCATCTCAATTGAACCAGACTTAGACGAACTCGTGGCGGATGAGTTACGCTTACGGCAGATGCTAGTACACCTACTTTCCAATGCCTTCAAGTTTACCGAAACAGATGGTGAAATTGGGCTATGGGTAAATCGTTGGCAAGGTTGGATTACTTTTACAGTTTGGGATACAGGTATTGGTATTCCCGAACAGCAGCAGCATCTTATATTTCAAAAATTCCAACAACTAGAAAATCCCCTGACCCGCCAACATGAAGGAACAGGTCTGGGGCTTGTTTTAACCAGAGCCTTGGCTCGCCTTCATGGTGGCGATGTTAGCTTCTTATCTCGATCCGGCAAAGGCAGCCAGTTTACAGTGCTTCTACCACCCAGTCCTCCCCATAAAAAAGTCGGAGAGACGGGGATATGGGGACAAGCAGACAAGGAGACAAACGGAGCATACCGTGCAGGGTTTCCCCAAGGCAGTCCCCATAACACAACAGCAGGAGGACCAAGCCTCAACGTCAACAAAGCGCGTTCGGTTCCCTCGCCCTTGCAAACTGGCGCTCCCAGCTCCAATGGACAGATGCACACTCCTCGCCTCCCAAACCTGAGATCGGTACCTTCTATTGAGGAAAGTGTCGTCCGTAAACCAGACCAGGAAAAGGATAATTCTCCCAAATCTTTTGATCTCAAGTCCAATTCTACCCCTGCATCTACCGGACATACTAATCACAACAGCCTTGTATTGGTTGTTGAGGCGGTAGCCCGATACATTCAAGATTTGACTGAGCAACTAACATTTTTAGGATATCGGGTGGTGATTGCTCGATCGGGATGTGAGGCATTAGAAAAAGCCCGTCGCTTGCAACCGAAAGCTATATTCCTGAATCCCTTGCTCCCGTTGTTATCAGGTTGGGATGTGCTGACCTTACTGAAATCAGATGCTGCAACTTGTCACATTCCTGTAGTTGTAACGGCAACAAGAGCCGAAAAGGAGCAAGCAATTGCCAACCAAGCAGAAGGTTTCTTGAGCTTACCAGTACAGCATCAGGTCTTGACACCACTGCTTGAAAATTTATGTGCTATACCACAACAGCAGCAAAAGTTAGACGGTAGTGAAATTATCTCTACTAAAACTCCACTGCGAATACTCAGGTTAGTTGATCCTAAGTGGGAATCTATACATCCGCTGTCACTACAAAACCACCGGATTGTAGAAGTGGATGACTTAGATCAAGCAGAACTTTTGGCTCAAGTTTGGCATTTTGATGTAGTTTTACTAGATGCAGAAATGCCTGTAGCCGGAACTTACCTGCAAAAACTCAGTCATTACCCTCGTTTAACAGCCTTACCACTTGTTACCTGTGATGTCGCAACAACGAGCGCTGCTTCTCAAATAGCTAAGCTCTCTGTGTTTCCTTGCTTATTAACATCATTAGGCACTGACCAAAGAATTGACAACAGGAAAACAGATGCCTTATTATCAGTGCTGCAAATTGCAGCTGGTGTCTGCTGCCCACCTAGCATCTTAGTGGTGGATTTTGCCATGCTACCGGATTTACCAGAGGTAAGGCACAAGCAGGCGAGGGGTTATCCAAAAGAATTCAACTCCTCACCAAAAAGCGACACTGCTGAAATAAATACTCATTCTCCTTTCTTGGGGTTACAACCTCTAACTATCTCTCGTGGGTCTGAATGGTTCCAAGCTTTGATTCAGTACCTGCAAACTGCTGGCTTGAAAGCAGTGATGGGTCGGTCTTGGGCAGAACTACTACAACAAATTCGTCACCAAAGCGTTGACCTACTGCTGATTTGCCTAGGAGAGTCCACTGTCCAAAAAGAGGTGTACTCAGCACTCAAAGCATTGGGGCAATTGCCTTTCGATTTGCCACCCGTCTTGGTACTGGACCAGCGATTAAACAGGGCGGAAATAGAATCGCCGCCTCACATTCCCCAAAAACAAACACCAGAGAAAAATAATCCAGTGGAATCTATAGAAACTGTTGTGGGTGCGATCGCTTCGTCGATATTGCCTCGCTCAATATCAATGGAAGATTTATTAAACCGGATTAATCAAGCTTTAAATGTTGGTTGCTAATTGTCAATTTTTAGCAGTCTTCCATTAGCCATTAGCCACTAACCACTAACCACTGTACGGGCGAACGGCCGTTCGCCCCTACTAACCACTAACGACATCCCAAACTATCTCGCGTAGAAACACCTGTAACTGGATTGATCCCATCAGCTTTGTCGCACATGAGTGCCACTTGATAGCGGTCAATCAAAGCGTCAGTAAAATCAGCACCAGTAATTATCGCATCATAGAAGCGGCTACGTGTCAAAATTGCTTCTTGGAAGATCGCATTCTTCAGGTTTGCACCATCGAAAGTGACTTGATCAACCATAGCACCTGTCAAATTTGCCCCTGCCAAATTGGCTTTCAGTAAAACTCCTTGGGAGAGGATAGCATTGGTTAAATTAGCTCCTTGAAAATTTGCCTCCCGCATTTGGGCAGCAACAAAAGTTGCACCACTCAAATCAGTGTTAGAAAAGTCACGATTCTCTAAATGTGTATTGCTATAGTTAATGGTTTTTACTTGTGCAAAAGCTGGCTTAGGATTGAGCATTATCCATAAAAAGGCAAGGCACAAAATCAAAATCAAACTACAAAGGCGAAGCAATATTTTTTTCATAATTTTGCTAATT
>CAZZYE010000668.1:0-4896 GCA_964658145.1 uncultured Stigonema sp. | reverse complement strand
TATTAGCAAAATCTCAAGCCTTAACGGCAATTTGTTTGTAAACAGACAAAGCCTGAGCAACACATTGATCCATGTTGTAATACTTGTACGTTGCTAGCCGTCCTACAAAATACACATCAGGCGTTGCATCAGCCAGCGCCTTGTATTTCTTGTAAATTTCCTGATTTTCTGGACGCGGTACAGGGTAATAAGGATCTCCCTCAGCAAGGGGAAACTCATAAACGATGCTAGTTTTGGCGTGTTCCTGTCCAGTCAGGTACTTAAACTCCGTAACACGGGTATACAGGTGTTCATTGGGATAGTTGATGACTGGTGCTGTCTGAAACACGGGGGTGTTATGCGTTTCGTGCTTGAAATCAAGCGAACGATATGGAAGTTTGCCGTAGCGATAATCAAAGAACTCATCAACCGGACCAGTGTAAACCATTTCCCGGCAAGGTATTGCCTGTTGGATTTCCTGGTAATCGGTGTTGAGCATCACCTTGATGTTGGGGTGTGCCAACATGTTCGAGAACATGCGGGTAAAACCGTGCAGGGGCATCGCCTGGTAAGTATCAGTGAAATATCTGTTGTCACGATTGGTGCGGGTGGGAATCCGGGCAATTACTGATTTGTCGAGTTCCGACGGGTCGAGTCCCCATTGCTTGCGAGTGTAGCCTCGGAAGAACTTTTCGTACAGTTCTCGACCTACTTTACTTACCACCACATCTTCTGAAGTGTGGATGTATTCTTTGGGTTCAGCAACTGAATTGAAGAACTCCTCTACCTGAAATGAATTGAGGTTCATTCCATAGAGTTTGTTGATGGTGTCTAAGTTGATAGGGATCGGAACAAGTTGTCCGTCTACGCTAGCTAGGACGCGATGTTCGTAAGACCGCCACTGAGTGAAGCGCGAGAGGTATTCAAAGACTTCGCGGGAGTTGGTGTGAAAAATGTGGGGACCGTATTTGTGTACGAGAATGCCATGATCGTCGTAATGATCGTAGGCATTACCGCCAATGTGCGATCGCTTGTCTACAACCAGCACTTTCGTGCCAGACTGATTTGCCAATCGTTCCGCAATGACGCTCCCTGAGAACCCCGCGCCGACAATCAAGTAATCGAATACGAAGTCTCTATTGATGATGCTTACTGCTTTAGGGGCGATCGCGCTCTTTGAGTTATAGCCGTTTTCGTCCGCGTCCAATACACCTCTGGTCACCGAATGTGGTATTGTATCTAAACTTGAAGCTGCTGTTGTGTATAAATCCTTGTCAGGAATTGAACCGATCAGCTTCATCATGGATGCCCAAGTGCGATCCCAAGAAATCTGCTCCAAAAAGGCATCGACTCGGCTCAACCACCCTGATGCTTGAGTGTCTTCTTGGATAGCTTTTTCTGCGGCGGCGACGAACTCAGAAACTGTATCGGCAATGCGCACCAGCTTCAAGTCTCCGTAGGGTCGCACCACATCCCGAATCGAGGTAGATACAACAGGCTTACCGGCGGCTAGATACTCTGGAGTCTTAGTTGGGCTAATAAAGCGCGTCGCTTCGTTCCGCGCGAACGGTAGCATCGTTAAGTTCCACCCCGCCAAATATGCTGGTAGCTGTTGATAGTCTTTAGCACCCAGATAATGAATATTCTCGCGCTGTGGCAGAGTTGCTGGATCGATTTTCACAACGGGTCCAATCATTACTAAATGCCAGTCTGGTCGCGCATCGGCAATACCACCTAGCAGTTCGATATCCATCCGCTCATCAATGACGCCAACGAACCCAAGGCGTGGGTGAGGAATATTCGCTTGATCTGCTGGTTCTAACCTCTCCCCCAACCCCTCCCCTAGCAGGGGAGGGGAGCCTTTCTCCCCCTTCCCTTGAAGGGAAGGGGGTTGGGGGGTTAGGTTTCTCGCTTGTGCAAAGTGCGCTACATCTACACTACTAGGAAATGCATAGACGTTTGGATGTTGCTTCACCTTACTTTCGTAAAGGCTTTGTCCCCCTGTAAACACCAAGTCTGCACGGCGGAATAGTTCGGCTTCGTAGTTCTTTAAAGTGGGTGACGCTCCCTTAAATGCAGATAACTCATCCATGCAATCGTACACGATTACTTGGGGTTGCAAGTGGCTTGTAAAAGCGATCGCCATTGGCGTGTAATACCAACAAATGTACTTGCGGATGTTATTCTCTGCAAATAAATTATCAATAAGTATTTGTAGATCTGCGTTTACTGCTTCCTGACTCAGACCTTGTGGTAGATGTGGAACAACAACGACTACTCCATTATTCTCAAGGCTTACATTTAACCGCCCCACTGGTTCTTGGCTGAAAATTGGCTCTTCGATAAAGAACACCCGACGACGAGCTTCAACACAGCGACTTAGGAGATGTTGCGGTCTTTGATAGACGAAATTCCAACGCAAATGAGATAGACAAATTATATCAGGCGTGTCTGTCAGGGGTTTTATTGCTTGAAAGCTTTTGTTAAATGAGGATAAATTTGCATCACTTAGCTTCGGCAACACAATATTGCTAGCACCGTTGTTCTCTAGTTGAGCTTTTTCGCTTGACATAGATGACCCAATATCTTATAATTTTGATTACCATATTGTTTACAAATGCTCTACAAAATAACTACATAAATCTACAATTATTGCATATTTTTTAGTAAGTAGACCCAGTAATTATTTTGCATAGCAACTGGTAAACGTCAAAGTTTAATCAGTATTAAGGGCAGAATAGCTTTTAACTATTTCTGTGTTCTTCTACTAGAAGGAACAGATTTTAATATACCTAAAGAATTGTTTTTATAATTAGTTATTTTGTAAGGATTTATACAAAAAGTAGATGAACGAAAGCGTGTGTAATAATTCGTACATTTTGTTTTGTTACTAAAAAAACTGGAAGTTGCACACATTTGCTTTGAGAGTTCGTACTTTTATTTTTTAACACTTTTATTTATTATTCATTTTTTTATTTATCTATAAAAATGTAGGTAAATAATACCGTTGAACAATTTCAGTCTCTCTAATATCAAGTCAGTTTAATCAAGGAATCAAAGTGCGATCGCAAGCGTTGTGAAGGTTAGACCCTAAAGGGGGTTTCAAGGGAGAGTAGCAATCGCAGGCGTTTGCAGATTGCTTCAAGAAGCGCTTCGCTTGTTTGGCAATTGCCCAATGTTCAAACGTCTATCATGAACTGTGGTTCATTACTACCTTAACGGGGCGATCTCCACGTACTAGGCTTGATATAAGTCTTTAGTTAACACTAATGTCCTGTAGGAGCGCCCTCAAGTGGACTAAACATTATTTTCCAGTCCTATAGCACACTTACTTGGACTATGAGAAAAGCGATTTTGTTTCGCTCTCTAGTGAAAGCGTACTGCATGCGGTGCAAATGACGCGCCAGACCAGTGCTGTACTGTAAAGCAGAACCCGAAGGGCGTTGGTTTCCCTCAGAGCAAACTGAGGGGTTTCCCACGCCGAGGCAATTGGCGATCTTCTCACTCGGGGAGACGAGTCGCGCTACGAACGTCGGAACGAGCGTCAGGACTTTCCCGTTACGAGTGCGACTGCTGCCCTTGCATTTTGCCTGCCCTAATCAAAAACCAGCATTTTATGTTTATTTACGCTCACCTACTTAAAAAGTCTCAGCACTTGTCAATCGAACAGTAGGGTAAGTCAGTATATTGACACACACTGGGGAACGTAGGTTATGACTGAGCAAGGAAAGTTGCGATCGTCAAGTCTGGCATCAAAATCAATCATTGAATTGCTAACGACTTTGACTGTATCAAAGTAAAAATACTGAATTTAAAAAAAAATGTGTCACATACTACACACTTGCATTTTCTTGTGATATCTTGAATCAGAACAGGAAAAATCTATCATGTGGTAGTTGACAAATGACCGCAAATCTTTTTGATGCAAATTTTTATGCCGCTGCAAATCCAGACTTGGCAGCAGCTGGTCTGACTACAAATGCACAATTGCTTTCACACTTTCAGACTTATGGTTTGAATGAAGGACGCGCCTTCTCACCGGTTGCCGATCTCAGCTTCTATCGCGCCAGCAATAGTGACTTAGCTGGGTTGAACAATCAACAACTGTTCGATCATTTGCAAAACTACGGTGTTAAAGAAGATCGTCACTTCTCAGAGTTTGTTGACCTCGACTACTATCGGTCAGCCAACTCAGACCTGACCAACTTCAATAGTGAGCAAGCTCTACAGCATCTGCAAACCTACGGTCTTAAAGAAGATCGTCACTTCTCAGAGTTTGTTGACCTCGACTACTATCGGTCAGCCAACTCAGACCTGACCAACTTGAATAGTCAGCAAGCCCTACAGCACCTAGAAACCTATGGTGTTAACGAGGGACGCCAATTCTCACCAGTTATTGACCTCAACTACTACCGTGCTGCCAACAGTGACTTAGCTAAATTCAACAACGCTCAAGCTTTACAGCACCTAGAAACCTACGGTCTTCAAGAAGGGCGCGAGTTTTCCCCAGTTTTTAGTACCAATTACTATAAATCTCATAACTCTGACTTGAAAGCCGCCAACCTAACTAATAGCCAACTGCTGAATCACTTTCTCACTTATGGTTTAAACGAAGGACGCGCGTCTTCACCTGTGTTTGATGTTAGTTACTACAAATCCCATAACTCTGACTTGAAAGCCGCCAACCTAACTAATAGTCAACTGCTGGATCAGTTTGAAACGTATGGTATGAAGGAAGGGCGAGGCTCATCACCAACTTTCAATGTCAGCTACTACTTATCACATAACTCTGACTTACAAGCAGCTAAATACACCTACACTCAAGCCTTAGACCATTTTCTCCTCTATGGTCAAAAAGAGGGACGCCCAGGTATTGACAATGGGGGCATCACACAACCAGGAACAGGGACCACACAA
>CAZZYE010000667.1:0-4902 GCA_964658145.1 uncultured Stigonema sp. | reverse complement strand
TGTATTGCAAATTACATAAATTAAATTATAAGAAATTTTAAGCATTTATGTAATTAGTCTTGCATTATGCAAGGCTTAGTATTGCACCATGCAATACTAAGCCTTAGTCTGTACAAAAGTATCCATCAAAAATGACGCAGTTAAGTACACCCTCAGTTGATGAAAGAGTTTCAACCTTATCGGAGGACAAAACATATCAATGTCATCCTCTAACTCTACTGTAAATTTAAATACATTTGACCTCACTCTTACTCACGATAGTGAACAAGTGGCGTTAAATAAGAACTGCATTTCAAACAAGGCTAATGGTCCTCACCTGCTGAGCATAGAAGAAAATCTACTTAGCGAGGCTGAGACACTAGAACTAAGGAGGTTAGAGGCTAGAGTAGAAATTGGCTTAAAAGCATTTTGGGAGATAGGACAAGCCTTAAGTCAGATTCGAGATAAACGTCTTTATCGGGAAAACTACAAAACATTTGAAGAATATTGCATCACTCGCTGGGAGATGTCTCGGCGTTCAGCTTACCAGTTGATCAGCGCTGCCACTGTGGTAGAAAATGTGCGCAATTGCGCACAAATTCTTCCCCTTAATGAAGCTCAAGCCCGTCCTCTGACAGCACTCCCTCCTGAACAACAACGAGAAGCTTGGGCTAAAGTGCTTTCTACCGCTCCAAGTGGTAAAGTTACAGCTGTTCACGTTGCCCAAGTTGCGAGAGAATACCAGCGAGAGAGAGTGCCTGCTACACCCAGGAGGAAGAACTCTCAGGATCAACAAATGCAATCAACTAACAACTCTACACAACCAGCTACCCGGAGCTGTTGGAATTGCTCTCATTGCAGCCGAGAGTTTCTGGATGATCCCCAAAGCTTTTATTGCTACCAGTTGGGAAAATTGAACTCCACCCTTGAAAGACGGTAATCAACGGGGGCAAACATGCGACCTGTGGACTGATCGAAGGGCAGAGTTAGATGAAATCAAAAAGACCGATCTACCATTACGAGAAACCTTCACCCTAACTCTACAGCTGAGCGCACACTTGCAACCTTTGATACAAGACGCTGCCAAAGAGTCCGGTTTGGTTGTGGTGGACTGGGCAGCGAAAATTTTGTCAGAGGCAATTTCCACAAGTCATGCTGCCCAAAGTACCCATATTTATCAGGATGTTATCGATGTTTCCGTGTCGGAAGTTGCCTAAGAAAGGAGTACTGTTATAGCGGGGGACTTATGCCGATTTAGTTAAAGAACTTTGAGTAGTCATACTTCGGCTTACTAATGTCTCCACCCCTACATTGACTACTTGCGCCACTGCCTCAGAAGGAAGCGATCGCAGTGTATCTAATATCTGCTCAAGTGGATATGTCGGTTTATACTCAGGTGAATCTCCTTTGACTAGGTACATCTGTAAGTCGGATAGGCTCCACCCTTTCAACGCTGCCAGTTTTTCTAAGTTTTCTATCTCTGGCCAAGCTTGGCCAGATTCCCAAAAAGTTATCGATGAACGACTGACACCAAGTTTTTTGGCGAACTGGTGTTGACTTTGAGAGCTTCTTAGCTCTTTAACCAATTTGGCTAATCGTTCTACTTTTGAGTTCATATAAGTATTTTAGTTTATTGCTGACCAAAAACCAACATTATGGGATAGATTATAGGAATTTGGTTAATTAGTTAACCAAATTTGGTTGAACAGTTAACTAGTAGCTGTCAACAATGATTCCAGAGCAATAACAAATCAGGGTTAGGGGTGGATTTGGGCGTTCTCTCTGGAGAACCGACATTAGTTGGACTTTGAGGTTTAGCACAGCCAACGAACTAGGCAGGTACATAGACAAAACACCCACTTAGGCATCACAGGAGGAACGTGAGGCAACCTGGACTCAAGCACTCTTAGCAGCAATCTTGCTCACATTTTCATCGATTTACGTAGATGAATTGTTGATTACAAAGGTTTTTTCGTCAAGCTATGGTTACTTCTTCACGAATATCACACACTACTACTGCTGATAATCTTACATCTGTTTTTTGTGAAGTAGACCCCCGTGTCCTTCAACCACACCCGCGCAATTCCTCTATTTATGGTAACAACGAGGACGTAACTGAACTGGTAAACCTTATACGAAATTCTCAATGGGTAAGACCATTAGTTGTTACCAGTGAGGGAACCATTATTTCGGGACACCGAAGATGGCAGGCTGTATTGCAATTGGGATGGACAACCGTACCTGTTGAAGTCAGGCAGTTTCCTGATGAAATAGCTGAACTACAAACGCTGTTATTGGAAAACGCCAACCGCTGGAAAAATAGAGAACAGAAAGTTCGCGAAGCGCAAGCGTGGCTTGAGGTAGAATCCAATGCAGCCAAAAAGCGGATGAGTGAAGGTGGCAGAAAATCGGCTCCTGGAAGACAAGCTTTGGAGGAACACAAAGGTATGGAAAATTTTCCATACCTTTCTCTCAGTTCTACAAACGGTACTACCCGCGATCGCTTAGCCAAAAGAGTCGGTCTTGGTTCGGGGCGCACTTACTCCAAAGCTGCCAAAGTGGTGGAGGTCATAGATCGGCAGACAAGTTTAGGAGACTTGGAAACAGCAAGAGAACTCCGCCAAGTTCTAAATTCAAAAAGTGTAGATGCTGCTTATCAACTCCTCAATCATACCAAAAAAGGCTCACACTCCAACAAAAACAAGAACCAACTTTGTGACACTCCGTCCTTGAACCCAACTCAAAAAAGCGGTTTTGGAGTTATTGATTCGTGCGATTACTCTTCTTCAGATTCCTACTCAAGTAAGGAGACAGCAAAAAGCTGTTGGAACTGCCAGCACCGACTAGAGTCCATAGACAACCAAAGTATTTACTGCAATAAATTCGGCATCCTCAATGTGATTGATAAATCAGGAGACAAGCGTGGTCAGGACTGCCCAGAGTGGAGAGACAAACACTCACCACCAGAACCACTGAAAAACCCAACCTTTGTTCTTCAACTGTTAATACCACTTGAATGGCAAGACCGACTAGAGAAAACAGCAGCATCACTTCATACAGATGCTGCTATCTGGGTCATCAACCTAATAGGCGCGAGTTTGTTTCCAAGCTATGACAAAACCAACTTTTCGGATGGCAGTGTTTTATATCCACAAAAGAACCACAATCACAATTTACAGAGTGCGGCGATGTCTTGCAGGAGCGATGAAGAACACATTGCTTCGGTTGTTGTAGCTGGAAACACTCATTCCGCAAAGATTTCTGATTCAATCTACAACCTTCAAACAAACTGTAATCAACAGCCGATCTTGGGAGGGCAAGATTGATGCACCTAGAGCAAGATAATGGAGATATAATGTACCAAAGAGCGGACTACCAACTTGAGATTGCACCAGTTAAGGTACCGCTCTTAGGTACAGCTTCAAAGCGGATTAGAAAACCCAGAAGCATAACGCCAACTGAACCACCACTATTCACGAACAAAGTATATGAGATGATGGCAACTGGAGCACCAGTGATCAGTGCAACCCAAGCATACATCAAGCAGCCTGAATGGCATGAGTATAGTTCGGGAAAACTTTACTTCCAAAAACGATTTGGAAAGGGACGCTACATAGAGTTTTATATCCTGAACAAGCAGAAGCAGCAGCCAGAATTTATCATTGATCGTGCTGAGGAGGAAATCCTTGATCGCTACGGGGTGATGGCAGCGCGACTTCACGCTGTGTTTGCTACCTACGCAGCTCGTCAAAAGCATCCGTGGGACGAACCGTTCTCTTTGCTGGGTAGCGATTTGATTAAGATTCTGCGCTTAAATAGCAGAAAAGATATGACGAAGCAAGAGTTACTCAAGAGGATTACCGAGCTGGCTTGGATTGTTGGTACATTAGGCGTAGCAGTTCATTGGCGCGAAGGGCAGCTAGATTTACGCATAACACGCACAAGTCCTGTTTGGACGATACTTTATATTGAGGAGTATCACCAACCTGAGATACCTGGTCTTGATGGTAACGATGAACTGTATGAGGTTGTTATCCGAGTCCAGCCAGGAGCTTGGGCTGAAAAGTTTCTTAACAAAACAGCTAATCAAGCTGGACTTGCTCTGCACCAGTACGGGTTCATCCACGAAAAGTTTTTCGATTTGAACCCATACAGCCAAAAGCTTGCTGTAGCACTAGCGCTGTATGTTTTGCAGAACCAACGCGCCCATCCAAACGGAAAATACCGCATCCTCACCCTGCTTGAAGCTATATTGTCAAAAGCCGAGGTAGAAACCATCCGTGGGGATAGAAAGAAGCGATCGCGATTCATCAAACAGTTCCACAAACTGCTGTTAGCTCTGGTTGATGCTGAATTCCGCATTATCTTTTGCAACTCATATCCAGAAGAAATCCGACCAGTTTGGGCAGCACTCCCAAACGAATCTTTGGTGGTAGATCCAGCACTAACAGCACATGACGACAATAGGGCTGCGCCTAACTGCTTTGAGGCTTGGTTGGATAGCGTAGTCACCATTACCCCACCACCAACAATAGAAGCAAGGATGGCATCCTTTAAGACTGAGAAAACCAAAAAAGCTAATTCCGCTAGTCGAAGCCAATTTAAAAAGTTAAGCCAGTCTAATGAAGTAAACGTTGGTAAATCTAACCTTTTTCAACCCCTAGAGCCGTCCCGGACGACAGTGGAACTGACTGGGAGTATGGTGCAGTCTGCTCGTCAATCCTTGGGGTTTACCCAAGCACATATCGCTTCCCTAGTCGGCAAGAGTGTGAGTTGGGTGAAGCTGATCGAAACTGGAAGACGAAAAATTCAACCAAAGGATCAACAGACATTGCGGAATTTTCTCAACCTGTAACGAGTGCAAATTCAAACAGGACTTACGCAACTGGCATAAGGCGATCGCCACATTTAGTACATAAGTAT
>CAZZYE010000666.1:0-4914 GCA_964658145.1 uncultured Stigonema sp. | reverse complement strand
AGCCCCAGCTCCGCCCCATAAAGTACGACCTTTACAGGGTGGTCGAGTACGATACACAAGTTCCTTACTAAAATTGTATTTTATGCGAATAAGAACCGCCATCAAAGAACCGTTACTCTTTCTGCGTCCCACGGCAGTTGATAAGTAGTTATGCAAAATTAAATATACAATGTCCGAAGCGAATGGAGCGAAGCGGAATGAAGCAATCGCAGGAGTTTGCGATTGCTTCACTTCGTTCGCAATGACATAAATATTTTTGCATACGTACTTAGCGCCTGACTGATATCTTGCACCAGCTGGTAAAGATTCTAAAAGATTATCATTAAGGATGAGGTATCGAAGATTTTGCAATTTACCAATACTCTCGGGTAAAGAAGTTAGATATCCATATTTGTCGTCAAAAAATTAGATCGCTCCGCTCCGTTACGCTTGCAGAAGAAAAAAATAAAAGAGTAGAGGGTAAAAGTGCAAAAGTGTCAAGGGCTACTGAGTCCTCTGCGCCGGACCGCACACTACCCGAAAACCGATGACGATGTTGTCGTGGTCCGGGGAGTTGCTGTAGCGGTAAGCAGAACGGCAGTTCACAGGATCGAGGTCCCACGAACCACCGCGCAGCAGGCGCAAAAGATTATCATTATCATTATCTATCCATGCACTGCCATCTGTGGGCGCACCTTCGTAACTGTCATGCCAAGTATCTTCACACCACTCCCTAACATTACCATGCATGTCATAGAAGCCAAAAGAATTGGCGGCATAAAACTTACCTATTGGAGTCGTTCCTCCCAACCTTAATAACAGAACTTTAAGAATTTCTGGAGAGCCTTTAATTAATTTCTGAACTGTGACATCTCCTTGTGCAAATTCATAGGCATTATCATAATCATAATTGGCTAACTCACGAGTAAGAGTTTCACCAAAACAAAATGGTGTAGTCGTGCCTGCACGACAAGCATACTCCCACTCTGCTTCACTGGGTAAACGGTATTTTCGTCCAGTATAATTTGACAATCTGGCGCAAAACTCTACCGCATCATACCAAGAGATTTGTTCAACAGGACGATTATCACCCTTAAACCAAGATGGGTTAGGTTTCAAATCTCGGTTAACTTTAGGTAACGCAGCCACCTTTCTCCATTGTGTTTGGGTAACTGGATATTTACCCATGAAGAATGGTTTGATAGTAACTTGGTGTTGGGGGCGCTCATCGTTAAAGCTTCCCTTTTCACTAGCAGGTGAACCCATCGTAAATCTACCACCAGGGATAGCAACCATTTCCAGGGTTACACCATTACTCAGTTTTTCAGTAAAATACTTTGCTTGTTTGCGTCTACGCTCAATTATTTGACCTTGTATGTTTACAGTCACCACATCAAACTCAAAGACTGGTGAAGAAAAAGTAGGTACAGGCTCAAAACCTAATAATCTTAGCCACTCTTGAATTGTTGAAGGACGATTACGTGATTCTAGTTCCATCCCTGTAAGAATTGCTTGATTAGCCCCAGCACTAATTTTGGGATTTATCTGGTTAGGAATTTTTAAAGGAACACCTCTGATCCTGCTTATGGCAGTAACTGGTGGTGTTTTAGTTAACACATAATATAATGTTGCAGCTAAAGCGTAAACATCGACAAAAGGTCCCCATCTATCTTCATCACTATACTGTTGTTCCGGCGGGGCATAATTTGGCGTAAATGCTATACTATAACGAATAGTAGTATCTAAACTATAATTCCGCGCTAAGCCAAAATCAATCAGTACAGCTTCATTATTAGTAGCACGCACCATTATATTTTCTGGCTTAACATTTTCTAGTTAATTAGTATAGTAATTCTCAATGCTGATGTAGATTTATTTACGTATATTGTAATATAATAATGCTATCTGATTTGTGAAATTCGAGCGTTTGATGGGCAATACTACAAAATCATCTATTGTTCATGAATGATTTAGGATTGCTATATAATTATTCTCCCACTAGGATACCACAATCGAGGTATTGCTCGTGCTAAAGAGGGCGATCGCGTATTTGGCGTTGCTTAATCGGAGTATGAATTGAGATTTTTCGAGATGATTACAGCAGTTTTCAATTGAATTGACCACATTGTAAGGGCGCGGAAACCGCGCCCCTACGGTTATATTGTGGTCTACCCGACGAAAGTGCTGTAAACAACGATTCTTTGCGCCTTTGCGCCTTTGCGTGAGGCTAATTCATACTTTAAATCAGCAACGCCAACTATTTAAATATTTACCTACCGTTGTCCCTTACGTACCATCTTCAATCCATACAGGTACAATTCAGTAACAGCATAGACACGAGGGGGAGGATCTTTAGGACGGGAACGTTCTGTGAAAATACCAGCATCGACCAGATCCTTGATGGTTCGTGCTAATTCGCTATCCGTCACATTCCATATTTCAGCTAACCTATTAGCATCAATAGGAGAACGCTCACCTTGTAATC
The DNA here is from genome assembly GCA_964658145.1 of uncultured Stigonema sp. Taxonomy (GTDB): domain Bacteria; phylum Cyanobacteriota; class Cyanobacteriia; order Cyanobacteriales; family Nostocaceae; genus Stigonema. The sequence continues at coordinate 2,450 of CAZZYE010000666.1, read as the reverse complement.
TATTGAGATATTCTTCCAGTTCAGGGTATTCGTTACGTACCTCATCCACCCGTTGCTCAGAAACATATGGAAAAGCATCAATTAATGCCTTGGGACGCAGGATGATCTCAGGGCTGTATTCTGTAGAAAAGTCTTTCTCAACTTTGACTGCCTCTTTTAAAAGCAATATCAAGCTGCGCGGGAAACAGTTTTTTTGACCGTCAGCAATACGGGTACGAACCCAGTTATAGGTGTAGGCTTTTTTTGTCCGACCCATCCTTTCACCCCACAAAGGATACAGGCTTCTACGCAATTGCTCCAGTTCAATCGTATTGAGTCGGGCGACTGTCACTCCCAACTGCCGTTCTAGAGATCTGCAGAGGGCATGAGAACTTTTTAGCGCTTGGCGTAACACAAGTCTCCAGAGGTCAGCCTCCTCCCAGCGTAGTGGCACAAACCGTCCTATATAATGTCCTTTGTTGGTAAAGTTGAGTTGCTCCCAAATATCTTCTCGTAAAAATATTTTGGGCACAATACGTTTCAGACCTGAACCGCTTTCCAACCACCAGGCAAGAAGCGCTTCCAGTGCCCGTCTTCGACGAGCATAATCTTGTTGACCAGAGCCAAAACCAGCATCTAGCTCATCGTAAAGCAGCCATACGCGCATGTTATTTGCTTGCAACCATCTGTCAACAGCACGTAGTTCATCAATAGCTTGCGGACCAGCTTGTGGAGATTGAGTACGCTCTACCAACCACGAAACGATTGAAGCATGTGTTGGGTGGTGTTGGGCGCTCAACGCTACCAATTGCTCATCTAAATCATGGAGCGATCGCAACTCAGGCTGAGCATGGCAAAGTTGCAATAGTGCATAATTTAGCCAGAAAGTAGCCCAGCTATCCTCACCTATCTGTATAAATATTAGTGCGGTCTAATGCAATAGTACGTTGTAATGTAGGCAGATCCCTCAGCAACTTTACCAGACTATGCAACTCTGAGGCTTGCAGTCCTTTCCAGGACTTACGCAAAAATTGCCATAAACCTTTATTTATCGAACCGCCAAGACGCCAAGACCGCCAAGAATTCGTAGAGCGTGCGTAAGTCCTACTTTCTTGAAAATTCGAGTATCTTTGAAATTATTTTTTCCATCCTCGTAACAAATAAGGGATTTTAGAGAGCATTCAATGGTATAGCCACCAAGATAAATAGAACCTGCCCAACGCTTACAGCTATGCAGGGCTTGCGCATCTTCAAACCGACGGCGAGAAGCACCTAGTTGGCAACGTTTATCGTAAGTATCTGCCGAGTGATATACCTCTAAAATGATTTTTCCATTAAAGCAAATTTTATTTAAGTAGACCACAATATGACCGTAGGGGCGCGGAAACCGCGCCCTTACAATGTGGTCAATTCAATTGAAAACTGCTATCTATAAACATGGTTTGCTAGTTTTTGACCATTGCTTCTGGATTGCTAACACGTAATTTCTCCGCCATTCATCCAGCAACTCGATGCTAGGGTGGAGGTATCTCTAAATCTTTGCAAATCTTAACAGCTAAAATATCAACAATTTCAGTATGTCTGGGAATTGCTGATGTTCTACTGTTTGATGGATTGTAGTAAATTGTATGCCTTCCACCCTCCCGTAGGAATAGGCAGCCATTTTCTTCTAAATAACGAATTAATTCACGTCTTTTCACTAGATATTGACTTTAACTTGTTCACGAATGACTTCTTTCCCGGCGAGTCCTTGCTCTGCGAGTTCGCGGTTTGATATTAAGATTAGCTCGATCGCTTCCCGCAGACTAACTCTCGCTTCTTCTAGTGTTTTTTCCTGTACATTGGCACCGGGTAACTCTTGAACGTAGCCAATATACCAGTCATCTACCTTCTCAAATATTCCAGTAAAGGTGTTTTCCATTGCCGGATACCTTGCAAATAAAGTGGATATTTCCCAAGATCCAATTCTGGCTGACGGCGCAATAAGCCGCGCACAATATTATTGTTAAAGTTTTCGTCAGCAACAAATCGCAACACTATTCACTATTGCATCCGACGAGACAGCAAGCGATGTCTTACGACAAGCCGCTCCGCGTCTACGCGCACCCCTTTAGGGTCAAACTTAGCCTCATTTAATTTACGGATCTCACTTGCACGTTGTTGTCTTTCCTGTAAATATTCCTCAACATCCTGTTGATTTCGTAAATAGAAGCTGATAACATAATACACGTCGGCTAGCTGCAAAGACGGATATTGATACACGATTTCTTCAGCAGTCGCCCCTTGATTGAAAGCCACGACGAGTGTATCTAGTGTTACTCGTGTGCCGCCTATTCTCACTACGCCATCAGCATTCACTTGCAAGGGAATGGGTTCGGTTATAATTGAAAGACTCATAGCATTCACCTCAATTGTGTCTATTGTAGGTTAAACTTTCAAGAAACACGGGGAGTAGGGAGTAGGGAGTAGGG
>CAZZYE010000665.1:0-4915 GCA_964658145.1 uncultured Stigonema sp. | reverse complement strand
AGGGGGGCTTTTTCCCCCCTTTTTAAGGGGGGTTGGGGGGATCTTCAGGGAGTGACGCTTCTAACTGAACCGTATTGGGTTATGATTCGCAGAGACTAGCTATCCATCGAGCGATGAATGGTTTGAGCTGTTTGATGTAATTGATCGCTTGGATAGAGCAGAGCAATCCAGTAGCCAGTGTCCGCAAAAACAATTCTCATTCTTGGTCCGACGGCATACCATAAAGATATTCTTTGTATCTGATTGAGGCATCGGTTGGCACTTTTGCCCAATCTTCTTCGGGAACTTGTGCAGCCAGATCTATAGCAACGTCCGCCAGAGAGCGAGCAGTTGTGTCATAAGGTTCTGCCAGTTTCTGCTTGACTTGCTGAATTTGGGCATCCCAACTGCTCTGCTCTTGTTGAAGTGTTTTTTGCACAATTTGAGCCACAAGAGACTCTAAATCAGCGACGGTAAGGCTGGAAATCGAGTCATTGGGCTGAAGTTCAGACGGTGTCATGGCAGAATCTCTGGAATTCAGGCATTTAGGCTTTGATAAGCGGGCAGCGGGAATCGAACCCGCATTATTAGCTTGGAAGGCTAAAGTTTTACCACTAAACTACGCCCGCAAATTTGCAACTAAATCACTATAACACTATTTTAACTAAAAGCCAAGTATTAAATCAAAACTATTGGAACTTGGGCTGTATTCTAATATGTACTACCAGATTGCTCACAGGTGGTTTTTCGCCATTGCTGCTGGTAGCGGGGATAAATTTCTGATCTTTGAAAACTGAGAGCGCATATTCTCGGTATTGAGTTCTTTGCGGTATGTTTGGTGGTATATATACATCCACTAATTTGCCTGTGTTATCAATTATAAGCGAGGCTTGGAACTCTATGGGCTGATTATTGAGTTCTCTGTTGATTGAAAGTGAGTTCAGGTTTTGTTCCCTGCTACTTCCTATGGGTTGAGCAGGTTTTTCTAGTCTATCTTTCTGCACTCCATAAGCTTCTAGACTCCAAGTCGCTACCAGTCCTCCCCCAGCAGGAGTTTGCACTTTCTTAGTAGGGAGGCGTGGAGTTTCCCTCAGAGTTAGTCTAGCTTTGTGGATCTCAGTTCGTGGAGTTTCCCTCGGATTTGGTTGTGCTTTGTGGATCTCAGTTCGTGGAGTTTCCCCTGTCTGAGTTCTTGGGACGTCTCCTATCTGTTCCCCATTATTTACGGGATCTAATGGTAGCGACTGTTGCTCACCTGTTAGGGGAGAAGACTCTCTGAGGCGGGTAGTATCAGTTGAGTGTGTAGTGTTGCGCCTTGGTTGTAAAAACTGGTGAGGCTTACCGATGTTTGTGTTTGGATGAAAAGGTGTTGGTGAATTTCTATTTTCAGGAGTTTGCGCCTGGGGGATGGGAGTTGGTTGGATATTGTCAGGAATATTTGGCGATGGTGTAGTAACTAGTTTTGGAGTAAGTTTAAGTTTTTTTGTAGGTTTAAGCTCAGAAGACGCTATTTTTTGCCTAACTGTCGGTGTTTTTAGAAATCTATATGGCAAATTTCCGCTACGTTGAGATGTGCTTGCTTTTTTGTTGTTAGCGAAAGCAATCGTATTCCGATCTTCAGTACTCGGAGCAGGTAAGGCTTTGAAATGCTCTTGAGTTACTCGCTTTGGTAAACTTGTTGCTCCCGTTCGAGTTGTGAATGATGATGGTGAAACTGGTTTTGCTTTTGATTGTGGTCTAGCTTTTGCTTGTGCTTTTGGGGAAGTTTCCACAAATTCAATTGGGATATCAGCACTTGATTGCTGCTGCGACAACAGGCTAAGCTCAGATGAGCGCATCAGCCAGAACAGCAGCAAGTGCAGAGCAACTGAACCTGTAGCTACACCAATCCACAAACCTCGTGGATCGGTGTGTCGCCTCCATGTCTTATCTGGAATTGGAGTTTTGCCAGCAACCGATTGTGTCATATTTATTTTGCTAATTGCTATTAGCTATTAGCCATTAGCCATTAGCTCTGAAGTAACAGCGAAGGTAAGAACTGTTTCATCTACTCCTTTAAGTTCTAGCGGAGTGCGTTTAATAATTTCATCTTCTTGCAAATAATCTGCTACGGCAGCAGAAACCAGTATAGTACTTGGATCTGCGGCTTGTTGTAATCTTGCTGCAATATTCACACTAGGACCAATGGCTGTATAGTCAGATCTTTCCGCGCCTCCAAACATTCCTACAACTGCTGTACCTTGGTGAATACCACAGCGAAACTGTACGCCCGTGTTGCTATTGGCGTCGAAGATCCCTTGCTGCTGCCAACGTTGGTTCAATTGATGGAGCGATCGCAGCATTGCTCTTGCTGTGCTAATGGCGCGGCGCACCTGTTCATTAGGCGTTAGTTCTTCTGGCGCTCCAAATAAAGCTAAAATAGCATCTCCCATAAATTTATCCACAGTGCCGCCGTTACTAAACACCGCTCGTGTCATTTCTTCTAAATATTCATTCAATATTTCTGCTACTCGCCGCGATCTGAGGGTATTTGCCAGTTGGGTAAAACCGACAATGTCACTAAACAAAACTGTAATTAAGCGCGGTTCCGGTCGCAAATCCAAGACTAAATTTCCGACTGCGGCTTTTTGCACCAAAGCAGGCGGCAAAAAGCGCTTGAGTACCGACTCTGTTAAATAAGTATTTAACTCCACAACCCGTCGTTCATTTTCCTTCAAGGCTAAGAGATTCCGCACCTCAGCCAGAAGTTCCCGGTCATTAAATGGCTTAGCTAGATAAGCATCAGCGCCACGTTCTGTGCCTTCAATCCTCGTTTCTTCATCAACTTTCGCTGTCAGCAGGATGATTGGTGTTCCTTTCAAATTCTCCTCATTGCGGATCGTCCGAATCATCTCCAGTCCTGACACTAAAGGCATCATCAAGTCGCTGACAATTAAGCTTGGTATAATTTCTTTAGCTATACGCAAACCCTCTAAACCGTTACGAGCTGTCTGCACTTGGTAGCCGTTAGCACGCAGAATCCCGGACACATAAGTTCGCAGATCCTGGTTGTCGTCTACTACTAGGATACAGGAGTGGGGAAGAGACGTTCCGCCGGAACGTCTGTACGGAAGTGGGGGCTGTTCGAGAGTAATTGGAGAATCACTTTTTTCCCCCTCTTCCTCTGTTCCCTTCTCCCACTCCTCTTCTAACATTTCTAAATCAGCTAATTCGACGCTAGCACGACTGATGTTCAGTTCACTAGGCTCTTCCAGTACCTGCGTCGGGGGCAAGTGAGCGCTTCCTCTGACAAGCCAGATACTAAAGGTAGTACCTTCACCGTAAACTGATTCAACAGTGACTTGACCGCCGTGGAGTTCGACTAACTCTTTTACTAAAGCTAAACCCAAACCACTACCTTCATAGGAGCGGTTTTCTGAGCCTTCAGCTTGCCGAAAGCGCTCAAATAGGTAGGGAAGTTGTTCTTTAACAATGCCAATCCCGGTGTCTTGTACTTTAAGGATGCAATTGTCGCCTGCTGGTTGCACGGTGACGCTAATAGTACCGCCTTCAGGGGTAAATTTCATGGCATTCGACAGCAAATTGTAAACCACCTTGTCGAATTTTTCCATATCCAAGTAAACGCTCGGACATTCACCGATCTGGGTAACCAAATGCAGTCCCTTTTTCTCGCAGTAGGGACGAAACGACTCGACAATTTGGCTGACAAATTCTACTAAATTGCACAGACGAAAACTCGGCTGCATCTTCCCAGCATCAAGACGTTGCAAATCCAGTAGTTGATTTACCAGTCGCAGCAGGCGGCGGGAGTTACGGAGGGCGATCGCGCATTGGGCGTAGGATAACCCAACATTTGCCCCTACTGCCGACTCTAATGGTCCTTGAATTAAGGTGATCGGAGTGCGGAACTCATGGGAGATATTTTGGAAAAATTCAGTTTTTTGTTGATCTAATTCCAGCAAGCGTTCAGCTTGTTCGCGGGTTTTTTGGTAAAGGTGGGACTGCTGCACGGCGATCGCGGCTTGAGCTGCTACTGCTTTAGCTAACTCGACCTCAGATGAGAGCCACTGACGTGTTTTGCTTCCTTCCCTCAGGGTAATACTACCGATGCTTTTCCCATCAGCTAGCAGGGGAACTACCATTAGCGATCGCGCACGGCTATTCAAAGGTAAATCAAACCCCTTAATTGCTAAGTCAGAAGATCTGATATCCGTAATTACCACAGGTTGCTGTGTTCGCAAAATTTCTTGTAATATGACATTTCCCTTAATTGGTGCTGAAGACTGGGGTAGAGCAATGCTATAGGAGCGATCGCTCTTGTTTTCAGTCTCTGGGTTTTGAGAACAGTCATACAAGCCGACGCACTCGACAAACTCATCTGACTCTGTCCATAAAGACAAAACGCAGCCATCTACTTGTAGGGCTTGTCCAAGTTGTTGAGTGATAGCCGCAAATATGTCTTGAGGATCTAGGCTAGAGCGAATAGCGCTGGTAATCGTATTAATCAGGACTTCCCGCTTTGCAAGGGCATGTACTTGCTCATAAGCACGGGCTTGAGACAAAGCCAAAGATGCCTGATCTGCCACCATCATTACCAGTTGTACCTCGTCTTCGCCCCAAAAGCGAGGCTGGTCGCGCTGGTGCAGCGCCAGTACTGCCATCAGTTCTTGTCGGCAAATCAGTGGCACTACCAAGCTTGAGCAAATGTTAGCTGCAACGAAAGCTGCAGCGCGATCGTTCAGTTCATAAGTATTACCCTGGATTCGCTTGTCGCTTGTGACATCGTTAATGACTTGGACTTCTCGAGTTTCCCACACCGTTTGAGCCAGTAGGGAGGGAGATGAGGGGGATGAGGAGGATGAGGAGGACAAGGAGGACAAGGAAGCATCCCCCCTCCCTTCTTTGTCTCCCTCATCTCCCTTGTCTCCCTTGAGAT
>CAZZYE010000664.1:0-4920 GCA_964658145.1 uncultured Stigonema sp. | reverse complement strand
AACCACTAACTACTAACTACTATCCAGATGGGTTACGAAAACTATGCTGATCGACATATTTCATGACACAGTATGCCCGTGGTGTCGAATTGGTAAAAAGCATCTTTTTGATGCGATCAGGCAACGACAAAACGAAAAAATTGAAATCCGTTGGCATCCATTTCTTCTAGACAATGCTATTCCTCCGGCTGGATATGAATTTCGCAGCTTTATGCTAGCAAGGAAAGGTATAAACTCAATACAACTCCAGCAAATGTTTGACTACACGCAAAGTGTCGGTGAAGCAGCCGGAGTTAAGTTAAACTTTGAGAAGATCAGTTTGGCTGTCAACAGTACTCTTTCTCACCAACTGATTACGTTGACACCAGAAAACATCAAAAGCAATGTCGTAGAAGCGATTTATCAAGCTTATTTTGAATTCGGTTTGAACATCGGAGACATTGACGTTCTTGTTAACATAGGCACAGCAAATGGCATGGATTCTACCAAACTACGATATCAAGTGAGTACTCATGCTGCACTTGATGCGGTTCTAGCGGAATCAGCACTTGCTCACAGCCAAGGGATCGCAAGTGTACCATTGTTCGTCATCAACAACAAAGTTAGGGTTGAAGGTTCTCACTCTGTAGAGGTGTTCCTTCAGGCTCTAAATCGCGCTGGATTTTTAGAAACATCGGGGAAAATATGGTAGTAGATATCAAGCAAAACACTACATTCAACCTGCAACCGATTCACCAAAGTGTCTCCGTTAGCTTTGATTATAAAGTATACTTTACAACTGATTTATTTAAGTTAAAAAATCCCCTACTGGCGCAAGTGATTGCAGCAGACCGTGAGAAGGGACCGAAAAAAGTAGTCGCAGTGGTGGATGCAGGATTGTTGAACTCACGAGGTGAGTTGCTTGGGCAATTAGCGGCATATAGCAAGCACCATGCAGAGACACTAACGCTGTCAGCAATGACAGTTCCGGGTGGAGAAGCAGCCAAGAACGATCCGAACTTGTGTGAGCAAATTCACCAGCTGATTGATCGAGTCGGACTTTGTCGCCACTCCTACCTACTGGCTATAGGCGGTGGTGCTGTATTAGACTTAGCAGGATATGCAGCAGCAACAGCGCACCGAGGAATTCGCATCATCCGTATTCCTACTACAGTGTTGGCACAAAACGATTCGGGAGTGGGGGTAAAAAATGGTATCAATGCCTTTGGCAAAAAGAATTTTCTCGGCACCTTTGCCCCGCCTTATGCAGTTTTGAATGACAATACATTCTTGAATACCTTGGACGATCGCGATTGGCTAAGTGGAATTGCCGAGGCGGTTAAGGTAGCATTGATTAAAGATGCTACCTTCTTTGAGTTCATCTGCTCCCATGCCCCAGAACTTGTCCGCCGAGACATAAACACCATGCAAGAGGTCATCTATCGTTGTGCTCAGTTACACATGGAACACATTGCCAACAGCGGTGATCCCTTTGAGATGGGTTCATCGCGTCCCCTAGATTTCGGTCATTGGGCGGCACATAAACTTGAGCATTTGACAAACTTCCGCCTGCGTCACGGCGAAGCAGTGGCTATTGGCATTGCTTTGGATAGTACTTATTCCTACCTGTTAGGACTGCTTTCTCGGTTAGAGTGGCGGCAGATCATCAAGACATTGTCTACTCTTGGCTTTACGTTGTATGTACCGGAAATGGCTGAACAAATATTGCGACTAGAACATCCGCGTTGTTTGTTCCGAGGATTGGCTGAGTTCCGAGAACACTTGGGTGGAGAATTAACCCTGACACTTTTACAACGCCTTGGAAAAGGGATTGAGGTTCACGAAGCGAATCTGTCTTTGTACAGGGAAGCAATTTCGCTGTTAGCTGATTGATAACTGCTAATTGCTAACTGCTAACTGCTAATTGTTAATTGCAATTAGCCATTAGCAATTAGCCAGTCTTCCATTAGCCATTACCATATAGCTGAAAGATGAAAATAGAAACACTCAACAGCTTTCACTTGACCTATTGCACGAATATTCACCCAGGTGAAGAGTGGAGCCGCGTATTTGCTAACTTAAAGCAGTACATTCCAGATCTCAAGGCACGCTTAGCGCCAGACAAACCCTTTGGCATTGGGTTGCGCTTAGCAGATGTAGCAACGAGGGAACTGGTGCAATCCAATGCCTTAGCTGATTTTAGGTCATGGTTGACAGAAAAAGACTTATATGTATTTACCTTAAATGGCTTTCCTTACGGTGGATTTCATTGTCAGGTAGTGAAAGACCAAGTTTATGCACCGGATTGGTCTAAGCAGGAACGGTTGGACTACACGTTACGACTGGTAAATATCCTGGCAAAACTGTTACCAGCCGACGTAATGGAGGGTAGCATTTCCACACTACCATTATCGTACAAACCTTGGTTCAAGGGAAATCAAATTTTACAAGAAACCGTTACCAAAAGTGCCAGTCTGCACATAGCACAGGTGGTGGCAGAAATGGTACGCATCCGAATCGACACCGAAAAGGTGCTCCACCTAGATTTAGAACCAGAACCAGATGGATTAATTGAAAATACTGCCGAAGTAATTGAATATTTCCAGACCTATTTACTACCTATAGGTGGAACTTATTTAGCAGAACATCTGGGAATTTCACTCTTAGCCGCCGAGGCTCTTTTACGAGAGCATGTGCGTATTTGTTACGATACCTGCCACTTTGCTGTCGGGTATGAAGATCCTCGACAAGTTTTCCAGCAATTTCAAGCTGTAGGAATTCAGATTGGCAAGATTCAGATCAGTGCTGCCCTACAGGTGAAAATCCCCTCCGATGCCGAAGAACGCCGCCAGGTAAAAGAGCGGTTGCAACATTTTGCCGAGTCTACGTATTTACACCAGGTAGTTGCTCGCGACCGTGGGCAGCTGCATCATTATCCAGACCTAGAAACCGCTTTACCATACCTAGAACATACTACAGCTTGTGAGTGGCGAATTCACTTTCATGTCCCGATTTTCATCCACGATTACCAGCTACTGCAGTCTACTCAAGATGACATTGTTACTGTCCTAGAACTGCTGCACAGCAACAATCTCTCTAACCATTTAGAAATTGAGACTTACACTTGGGAAGTATTGCCTCAACAGATAAAGCTGGATTTACTGGCATCAATTCAGCGGGAGTATGAGTGGGTTTTAAATCATTCAACATTAAAAACTCAAGACTCAAAAAATTCTTTGACTTTGAACTTCCTCAAAAATTAAAATTTATTTATTAAACCACAGAGACGCAGCGGAAAATCTGGCGTTGCTGATTTCTTGTATGAATTTTGTTTTTTGGGTATCCATAATCATTGTAGAGACGCGAAATTTGAGCCAGCGCGCATGAGGAGGGTTTCCCTCCGTAGGCGACTGGCGTCGCGTCTCTACATGCACAATTCATACCGTAATTCGGTTCTTTCAAGCAATTAAAAAATTATGCAAAAAACCGTTGTTCTCAACGTAGTGGGATTGTCATCTAGCCTATTGGGGGAGCATACGCCGTTACTGAGTCGTTGGGCGGAAGCTGGACTCGCGGTCCCGATTTCCCCTGTGTTACCTGCTGTTACCTGTAGTGTACAAGCAACCTATCTCACAGGGAAGTTGCCCTCTGAGCATGGCATTGTCGGCAATGGCTGGTATTTCCGTGATGAGTGTGAAATTAAGTTTTGGCGACAGTCTAACAAACTCGTTCAGTCACCCAAAGTGTGGGAAATGGCGCGATCGCTCTTACCATCTTTTACCTGCGCCAACTTGTTTTGGTGGTACAACATGTACTCGGAGGTGGATTATGCAATCACTCCTCGACCAATGTATCCAGCCGATGGGAGAAAAATTCCTGATATTTATACCCAGCCACAGGAATGGCGATCGCAACTCCAAGCTGAACTAGGTCAGTTTCCTCTGTTCAATTTCTGGGGTCCCAACACATCCATTCGTTGCTCACAATGGATCGCTGACTCAGCCAAGTGGGTTGAAGAACGATGCAACCCAACACTCACACTCATCTATCTGCCTCATCTAGATTATTGCTTACAAAAATTTGGTCCTCACCCTGACTTGGTGGCTTCGGATTTACAAGAAATTGATGCTCTTTGCGGCAATTTGATTGAATACTATGAAAATCGAGGCGCTCAAGTCATCGTTTTATCGGAATATGGGATTACACCCGTATCCCAACCCGTCCACCTAAATCGGATGCTGCGGCAACTCGGCTTACTTACCGTGCGCGAAGAACTAGGGCGAGAACTACTCGATCCTGGGGCAAGTAAGGCATTTGCTGTTGCCGATCATCAAGTTGCTCATGTTTATGTCAACGATCCGTTCTATATCCCCAAAGTGCGATCGCTGCTGGAAGCCACGGATGGTGTTGCCTATGTCTTAGACAACGCCGAAAAACAAACCCACCATTTGAATCACCCCAGATCGGGAGAGTTGGTAGCAGTATCTCAGCCAGATAGTTGGTTTACTTACTACTACTGGCTTGATGACAATCATGCGCCCGATTTTGCCAGAACAGTTGATATTCATCGCAAGCCTGGTTACGACCCTGTAGAACTGTTCCTCGATCCCCAAATCAAACTTCCCAAGCTCAAAATCGGTCTAAAGCTGCTAAAAAAACAGCTTGGTTTTCGCTACTTAATGGATGTCATTCCTTTAGATGCTTCCTTGGTACGCGGTTCTCACGGTTGTGTGAATGCGGATGCTGCAGACGGACCGTTATTGATGACCCGACAAACTCACTTACTTGAGTCTCAATCGTTGCAAGCGATCGATGTTTGTCCGTTAATCCTCAAGCATCTTAATGGGTAAGGCATTTACTCTTAGTTTGTAGCGTTCAGTCATTGAAGATCTGAACTACCCCCCTTAAAAAGGGGGGCTATATCCCAATACCGTTCAGTTA
>CAZZYE010000663.1:2882-4925 GCA_964658145.1 uncultured Stigonema sp. | reverse complement strand
TGACTTATTAGTACATCTGTTCGCGTTGAAAGGGCTGGCAGTGCCCACCCTACGTGTATTTCAAAAATCAAATAGTAATCCTATAGTAAACCTCTGTTAACTAGAAGCTAGTTGATTTTTATTATCGTCAGGATGAAAGCTAATTAATCAATCTTGAGATAAACTAGCGTAGACCATCACGGGAAATCAGGAGGTTTAAAGCTATGCTTTTACAGCATTTGACCTCATTAATAGGAATATGAGTCGCTACAGATTTAAAGTTATTGCTATTCTTACTCAATAAGCTCTGAAAAAACATTACCATACTTGTTGCACTAATTGTCAATTTAATTTGATGAATTTATGTCAGGGTAGTTAGATGAAGACAGTATTGGTCGTCAGGCGAACTTTTCTAATGTAAAGTTCTCACGCTATGAGCAGCCTTACTTTATTAGACCCTCAAACACACCCCCGAAAGCGGCAACAGCATCTTGAGTCCGTGCCAATACACTCTGCTCTGGGTCTTTACCTGTCAGTCTAACTCAAGTGCTAATGGCAGAGTAAGTCAGTGAATCCGATTGGCGCACAGATGCCCAAAAGTTAAGTATTTCATTTCCCACAAGAGTCGGCTCAAAGAAGTGAAAAAAATGCCGTCCTTGAGGGCATTCCCATAGGCGATGTCTTACGACAAGCCGCTCCGCGTCTACGCCTTCCATCAAATACGGTCGCCATTCTTGCAGGGCATCTGGTTCTACAATAATGTCGTCAGTGCTACTGCAAACCATTAAAGGCACAGGAACCGGACATGTGGGCACACTTAGCCGTTTAAACAGCGAGTGAGGTGAAAGCGAGCAATCTAAATCTCGCTCCAATAGTTTCTCTAGACGCTTGACAGTGACTTGATTCTGATAGCCAAATAGATTGTAAACCATCGCAGTAAGAATCTTTTGCCGACATAAGAATGGGAGATGGGTATAGTAATGAGATCGCCAGTCAACAGCAGCATCAGCACCCACAGCTAACAAGGTTAAAGACTTAACTTTTTCCGGATATTGACGAGTATACAATAACCCTAGCAATCCTCCTGTACTATGTCCAATCAGATGCACTGCTTTGTTGCAGGATTGGAGATAGTCATGCAGCAGCAGTACCGCACTATCGAGCGAACTTGCTTCATCCTGGCTTTGACTATATTCCCACGCCCGCACTGTCACTTGATGCGACAGGTGACACAGCAGTGGCTGAGCAAAGCATCGCAAACTAGGGCTTGTACTCACCCAAAGAACATCTGGCATAGACATAATTTACCTTGTAAGTAATTGGAGTTGCGATGAGAGTGAAGGCTGCTAATTGCAAAAGTACTATTCGCTATTAGCCATTTTGGTGATTTGAGAAACTTATTCAACAACTCTAGGAAAGAGCTTACACTAAAATCTCAGTTAATGAAAGTTTTTTTCATTAAATCAAATGAATGAGGTGGCAAGTGACGATTTTGCAGGGGTTGGAGAACTTCCGCGCTCTACGTTAGTCAGCCAATCGGACTGTAAATGAGAAAAGACTTTTGACCCTGGTTGTTGTTCTCGATGCTCTACATACTGAACGCGCTCATAATTTATTGCAACTTATTTTCATAAATTCCGTCATTTTAAAATACTCAATAGCAAAAGTCAAGCAACAAAATCAGTGATCATTTCCGACCACGAGTTCGGTATGAAAACTCTGTAATTCAACTATGAAGGCATTTTTTCTCAGATTAGCTCCGAGTCTAATAGATAATTTATGTCATCAAATATTAAATTAGCTTGAAAAATATTTTCAGGTATTGCATTTTTAATCGAAAAACTATATCATCAACACTGACTTGGACAAAAGTACTCTCACTACATCTAGTCGTTAATTTGTTGAGAAAGATTACATGATCGGTAAACTTTTTGAGGCAGGCGGCGTGGTCATGTGACCCCTGCTGAGTTTTGGCTGCTCCTGTCGCGTCAACAACGCCTTGTCCGTGAGGTGTTTAATCTCTACCGCTTGAATAACTTGGTGGGTGCAATCAATTATTTGAGA
>CAZZYE010000663.1:0-2782 GCA_964658145.1 uncultured Stigonema sp. | reverse complement strand
TTATTTATAGGCGTGGGGAATAATGAGGCATTTACAGAAATTATCTCTAGCTTCTTGGTTGCTAATTATCGGTAAACTTTTTGAGGCAGGCGGCGTGGTCATGTGACTTCTGCTGAGTTTTGGCTGTTCCTATCGCGTCAACAACGCCTTGTCCGTGTGGTGTTTAATCTCTACCGCTTGAATAACTTGGTGGGTGCAATCAATTATTTGAGAATAATTATTTATAGGCGTGGGGAATAATGAGGCATTTACAGAAATTATCTCTAGCTTCTCGGTTGCTAAATCTGCAATTGTGGGCAATAGCTGTAACTCTTTTTGCAGTACAACCAGGTTGGACAAATGAGATCCCTCCAACCCGCCTCCTTAGAAAGGGGGGTGATACTATCTCATCAACTAATATAAAAAAGCGATCGCCAAGTAGTTGTGAACGTCCTGTTACTAGCGGTCAAATGTTACTGGTGCAGTCAACAACACAGACATACACGCCCGACAAACAAGTTGTGCAAGTGACGTCCGTGAAAGCTGATCCCACCTCTAAAGGTATGGATGTGATTTTACAGACATCCAAGGGGCAACAGTTGCAAGTAGTAAATAGGAGTTCGGGCAATAGCTTTATTGCTGACATTCCCAACGCACAACTACGTTACAAGAGTGGCGATGCATTCACATTCCGCTCCAATAAACCAATTGCGGGAATTTCTGAGATAACGGTAACAAACTTTGATGCTAATACCATCCGGGTGATAGTGACGGGTGAGGCGGGTGTACCAACTGTCAAGTTGTTTGACAGTCCGGACGAGGGTTTTATCTTCTCCGTTGCTACTGCTGCATCTTCTACGCAGCAAGAGCAACCATCCCAAATTCCACAAAAGCCTGAGCCAAATAAGCCAAGGCGTGAGACATTGCCAAATAAACCTTCAGCACAGGGTGATGAGCCGATTGAATTGGTGGTGACAGGTCAGCAAGATGAGTATCGTGTACCAGACGCTTCTACTGCGACCAAAACTGACACCCCTATACGTGATATTCCAGCATCAATTCAGGTGATTCCCCAACAGGTGCTGAGGGATCAGGGAGTACTGCGGATGCAAGACGCACTACGTAACGTTAGTGGTGTGACAAATGCGAATGCTTTCGGCGATCGCATTGGCAGTTTCAATGCTCGAGGATTTACCATGGGGCGGTTCAGAGATGGTTTCAACAATGACGCAAATGCCGCTCGCGCTAACACAGACACAGCTGATATCGAGCGCATAGAAGTTCTCAAAGGACCCGCCTCCATACTTTACGGAACAGCAGAACCGGGAGGAATTATTAATACAGTTACCAAAAAGCCACTATTTGAACCTTACTCAGCCGTTGATCTGACGATTGGCAGTTACAGCTTCTATCGACCCACCTTAGATATTTCCGGTCCATTGAACTCTAGTAAAACCGTAGCATATCGGCTGAATCTTGCCTATGAGAACGCTGGAAGTTTCCGCGATTTTGTTAACTCAGAAAGAATTTTCGTTGCACCTGCACTTTCAGTGAAAATTAGCCCAAAAACAACACTGACTTTGGGAGGTTATTACTTACATGACACAAGACCCCTTGACTTAGGACTAGTGGCAATTGGTAATCGTCCAGCTAATTTGCCCTTCAGTCGTGCTTTGTTCGATCCACAACGACCAGGACTCGAATTTGATGAAAAGCAAGGCTACATGTATCTAGATCATCGGTTTAATGAGAATTTATCACTTCGTAGTGCCTTTCGGGTTAGCACCGCTTTAGAAGGTCGTGATTCAATCATAGCAGCAGGTAATGTGCTATCAGATAACCGCACTCTGCCCTTGAGAGTTTCTACTAATAACCAATACTACGAGACATATACGCTGCAAAACGATCTGATCGGCAAGTTTAAGACAGGCTCAATCGCTCACACTGTTTTGTTAGGTCTAGAACTTGCCAAGCAGACGGGACGATTCTACGGTTTTAAGAACGCAACAGGATCTGACATTAATATTTTTAATCCTGTCTATCAGTTTTCCTTTCCTTCAATTCAAACTTCATCTCCAAGCAACCAGGACGTGAAAACCTTTGGGATCTATCTTCAAGACCAAATCACTTTACTGGATAATGTCAAACTCTTAATTGGTGGCAGATTCGATAGTTACAAAGAAAAAGATGAGGATTTCTCTGATGGTTCTATAACTAATGGAAATGCTGATAAATTCACACCACGAATCGGAATTGTCTATCAACCAATTCAACCCATATCCCTCTATGCCAGTTACAGCAAATCTTTTGTACCGCAAGTTGGTATAAGTGCTAGTCATACAGCCTTTAGGCCAGAGTCAGGTAAGCAATATGAAGTAGGTGTTAAAGGAGAATTCTTCCAAGGTCGCCTTTCGTCAACCCTAGCATTTTATGACATCACTAAAACCAATGTTCTGACTACCGATCCTAATAACCAGGAATTTTCCATTCAAGTTGGTGAACAGCACAGTCAGGGCGTTGAACTAGATGTAGTGGGTAAAATTTTGCCTGAGTGGAATATCATTGCATCCTATGCTTACACTGATGCCAAAATCACGAAAGATAACACTTACACTGTCGGCAATCGTCTAGATAATGTCCCTTTTAACACCTTCAGTCTCTGGACGACCTACCGAATCCAGAATGGATCGTTGTCAGGGCTAGGGTTTGGCACAGGCGCCTTTTTTGTAGGTAATCGTGAAGGCGATCTAAGTAAGTCGGCGGGAAAATTTATAACTATGTAACGAAAAGTTAACCTGAGGGA
>CAZZYE010000662.1:0-4935 GCA_964658145.1 uncultured Stigonema sp. | reverse complement strand
AAAAAGATGTATTTCGAGACGCGCTTTTCGCGCTTATATACGGCGTCCTTTTTTTTCAATCCCACGGCTTAAGCCGTGGGATGCACTGTTCCCTGTTAAGAGTTCCCTGTTCCCTGTTCCCTGTGAAGGCTGGTAATCTCAGTCGTGGCTTCATTTGTGTCGTTTAACTGTTATTATTTGTAGGGAGTTATCTGCATGACGGTTTCGGCTCAAGAGCAATCTAACACTAGTGGTGCAGTCATTCGCCCTGGCTGCGGATGCTCTTTACTTAGCAATCTAGATGTTGTTCA
The DNA here is from genome assembly GCA_964658145.1 of uncultured Stigonema sp. Taxonomy (GTDB): domain Bacteria; phylum Cyanobacteriota; class Cyanobacteriia; order Cyanobacteriales; family Nostocaceae; genus Stigonema. Next base: position 4,645 of record CAZZYE010000662.1, on the reverse strand, counting down.
AAGGAAGCAGAAGATGCGGGTTCTGTGGATAACTTTAGGTTTATTACTATGCTTTTTTGCGGCAGAGTTAGCTATAGGTGTATGGAGCCACAGTTTATCTCTGTTGGCAGATGCAGAACACTTAGTCTCTGACATTGCTGCTTTGGGTTTAACGCTGCTAGCTTGTTGGTTGGGAGAACGACCTGCCGCAGGTCGGGCTACGTTTGCTTATCGTCGAGTAGAAGTTTTGGTAGCCTTGGTAAATGGTCTCAGTTTATTAGCGATCGCTGCCTTCATCGCCTGGGAAGCCATGACTCGAATTCAAGCACCAGAAGCATTATTGGGTCTGCCCATGTTGATTGGAGCGGGCATCGGTTTGGCAGTAAACTGCCTTAACATAAGTTTGCTGCATCAGCATAGCCACGATGACGTTAACTTACGCGGTGCTTTCCTGCATGTGGTCGCTGATGCTATCAGTTCTGTGGGTGTCATCTTAGCTGCCCTAGCAGTTTACTTCCTCAATTGGTTGTGGATGGATACGATTGCTAGTCTATTTGTGGCTGGGTTAACTGCTGTAAGTGCCATACCCTTAGTGAAGGAAAGCCTGGAGATTCTCATGGAGTACGCGCCTCCGGAAAGTAAACCGGATGAAGTCACAGCTTCTCTAAAATCCTTTGCGGCGGTTGATCGTGTCGAGAAGCTACATATCTGGACAATTACTTCCGGTCAGATAATGCTGTGCGCCCATCTGATAGTGGAACCAATGAATGCTCAAGAACGTGACCGATTGTTGAAGCAGTTACAGGCTCATTTAAAAAAAGAACATGGCATTGGTGAGTCAATTTTGCAGTTAAGCAGCCGCGACTACACATCTGTTGCCCTACATCCTTTACTCAGTAATAATTTAGTTTCCATGTTGTCACGACACTAATCAATAGTGCATGGGCAAAACACTGTGTTGCCCCTGCATATTCTTGGGTGAATAGCTTGTCCCTACTTATTTAATATATGTCGTCGTATTCTGGTGCTTCAACTCGTCTTACTTCAGTACGAGGGGGAAGAAACTCAGGGCGACGCACATTAGCCAACGGTAGTGTGGAACCGGCGTAGGGGTGGATCACTTGTACTGTACGGGTTTGACGCTGTTTTGGTGAGAACAAAGCCAGTACCCCAGCTACTACAACACCACCACCAATGGTTAAAGTCATGCCTCCTACTGCCCAAGCCATAGGTGAAGACCACCAGTGAGTTTGTTCTGGCGGTAAAGTAGCTTGCCGTACTGTTGTATTTTGGTTATTCTGAGCGTTTAAGGCGTTTACTTGACTTTGGAATTGAAACTGGAGTTGCTGGAATTGGGTTTTAATCTGATCGTTTTCCTTCTTTAGGGCTTCGTTTTCCATTTTCAGCCGTTCCATTGCCACACGCTCTTCAGTACTTGGACCGACTGGCGCTGTTGGGTTAGGATAGACTCCTTGCCCATAATTAGGATAACTTGGTTGTTGCATCACTTGCGGCGCAACTACAGCGGGTATTTGTGGGGTAACAGTGTAGTTAGGTTGTAGGGCATTACCTGTCCCTTTAAGCAATACCAGAGCTGCCAGCCCAGCTACAGCGACTCCACCGATAAATGCCATACTTTCACTCATCGCCTTTGCCCCTCAACTGTGCTGAAAATAGAATCATTAGCGACTGACACACTCTCACACTCATACTCACGATCATAATTTATACTTTACTCGACTTTATATAATACTCAAACCTTAGAATACATCGGCAAGTTTTTTTACTGCTTAATATCTGCTTTATATATTCAAGACGAAATCATTTAAATTGTCTACTAATAAAATAATGGGGAGTGGGGAGTGGGGAAGAGACGTTCCGCCAGAACGTCTGTACGGGAATAGGGAGTGGGGAAGAGACGTTCCGCCGGAACGTCTGTACGGGAATAGGGAGTGGGGAGTGAGTTCGTAAAGAATTAAAAATTTTTAATGAGTGCATTTTTAATTTTTAATTTATTGCCCCACTCCCCACTCCCTACTCCCTACTCCCCATTCCCTTTTCTTGTTCGATTTCTGCTTGAATTTGTGCTAGTTCTGCGGGAGAAATTTCGTCCAAGCGCTTTTTGAAGAAGGCTTCTTCATATTGTTTCCGCTGTTGGTGGTAGGTCATTTTCTTTTCCACCGCACGGAAAGCATAGGTCAGCAACCAGCCAACTAACCCACCAACTAGTAAGACTTGGCTCCAGATACCAGCCTCTACGCTATCCAAGCCTACTCCTTGCAACACTACATATGCCAAGCCGCCTACTATAAAAACGCCAAAGCCAATTCCTAGAGCGTCAATGCGTCGCATGAGAGTTATGACCTACCAATGTTGTTAAACTGGAATTTGTCGCCGCTGAGGTCGAAAATTCACAAACGGTGACAAAAGCAACAAACCAGGGAAGAAGAAGAATACCAGAAAGTACATAAAGCCGCGCTCGAATGAGCTAGCCACATACCATCGCAGTTTTAGATATAGCAAGATAGCAGCTGGCATTGCTAAAAGATAAGCTCCAGCCAACACCAAATACAGTAGCGCTACAACCATAATTCTTAGCTCTAAGTAATAGACCAGAGGAATGCATCTGTTTCCTATCATAGCTGAATGCCTAGTTTGAAACAGGGAAGAAGTGGCTTTGATATCACTAATTCTGATACAATACCGACTACAATATAATTATTCCGCATATTGTTGGACAAAAAACGCAATTGATGTTGAAATAGATAAGTGGCTCCTAAACACATTAGGGGGTGTGGCGGAATGGTAGACGCTACGGACTTAGATAACTGAGCCTTGATGGAGAAATCCACCAAGTGACTGCTCTCAAACTCAGGGAAACCTAAATCAGGCAACAGACATGGCAATCCTGAGCCAAGCCGATTAAAAAGTTATGAGTTCTAAGTGTTGAGTGTTGAGTTAAGGAAATAACTTATAATTCAAAACTCAAAACTCAAAACTTTTCGGAAGGTGCAGAGACCCGACGGGAGCTACCCTAACGTAAAGTCGAGGGTAAAGGGAGAGTCCAATTCTCAAAGCCTTGTAGGCTACTATACCTATAAGGCAGTAGCGAAAGCTGCGGGAGAATGAAAATCCGTTGATCTTAAACGGTCGTGTGGGTTCAAGTCCCTCCACCCCCATTTAAAGATTCAAGAGTAAGGAGTCAGGAGTCAGAAGCCTCCTGACTCCTTACTCTTGATTACTTCTTAATAAAAAAATTATTGAATTATTCAATATATAGATTGATACTCCTGTTAGCTAAGGTTAAGCTGATAAAAATATAAACAGCGAATTTGGCCTTGAAAACTATAATGTCCTCTAATAGCTTACCAAGTAGTCAGAGTAATCAGCATTTTCTAAACTCCGACGAAAAACAGCTAAGTTTGGAGACTGCACAGGAGAAAATTTACAGCTTTTTGCTGAGAATTGTTAAAACCTGGGAACCAAAAGATGTTTTACAGGAATTTAAGCGTTTATTTATAGACAATCTTGATTCAGCAAATTTTCATTCTAAATTAGGAATATATAAAATATTTGGTGACAATAACGAACATGAGTTTCATAATACAATTAAGCGTTGTTGCTACATACTAATTAATAATTGGGAAGCTACGATAAAAACTCAATACATCCAAGAGTTAGTAAATTTATTAGCTAATTTTAAAAACAACCTAAAGCCAACTAGTTCACTTCCAAAAAATATCTACAGAAGTTGGCTAGAAAATTTTGTTGATAGTAACGACTACCAAGAACTGAAATTATTTGTTTATAAATATGAACCACCAAAAGAACACTGGGTTAACCGCTATACTTCTTATTTATTATTTGCTCAATCTTTAGACCAAAAAAATCCAAAAGAGCAACAACAATCTGCTGGAAAGATATCCATACAACTAAAAGAAAAATTTAAGTTTGAACTTGCAATGTACAGTGCTCATTCTCAATCTGCTACTGCAAGTACAACCCGCTACAAAAATCCCACTATTCTGGGAGATGAGGTTTTGCGTTTAATCAAGACGATTGTCGTCAAGAAGGGTGTTTTCAGCTATGAAAATATAGCTAATATATTTATCAAGCAAACTCAAAATCAAACCTTGCAAGAATTTAAAGAAAGTTTACAAAAATATTTATTTTTTTCTGTACAACAACAAAAATTTGTAGAAACTTTAAAACAGCAGTTATCAGAAAAACTATCATCTTGGCTAGTAGAACACAATGAAGAGATTATAGACAAGAATTTATTACTAAGAAGTTGTAACCGAGTCATTGATTATTTGACAACAGAAAATGGACGAGAACCTGCGCCATTGTTCAGCTTATTGCTTTCCCAAGGACATTCTCTAACACTAGTGATTGTCCTGCTCAAAATAATTTTGGTTTGTAGAAATACACGTAGTCATTTAGAAGTTCGTATTGCTAATTTGATTCGTTACTATGATAAATATTCAGAGGATGAATGCCAGTGGCTAATTAATTTTATAGAAATTCTGAATATTACGTTGGCAATTTATGCAGATAATGTTGAATACAACTTAATTAAAATGAAAGAAAATGAGCAACATCTGAATGTAGAGAATTATCGGGTGTTCTCCCAGTTGAAGAAATAGGTTGTTAGTTGTTGGTTGTT
>CAZZYE010000661.1:0-4939 GCA_964658145.1 uncultured Stigonema sp. | reverse complement strand
TTCCCCCCCTGCCCCCATTTCTCCCCCTGCTCCCCCTGCTTGCCTCAACCAAGAAATTCCTTAACCGAGCAGTATTGAATGGGGGTGCAAGTCGTGGGTCAACGGTGGTGGGACATGCAATTGCTCGCGATCGCGCTATCGCATCCCTGTTGCCAGTAATGCCGACATCAGTCCTAACAAAAGGACTCGCTGACGACCCAGACAGTCAGAACTGCCACCGAGAAGCAGCAAAACTGGCAGAAGCAAGCATACATAGGCGCAAAGACAACTGTCGTTAGTCCACTGCCATAACCAGCTGCTTGAGCATAAGTTCTATAGAGGGGAACCTCTAGATTGACTGCAACAGTGACCATAGAACTTGATTCTGTGCACTAAACAATACTTTTTATGAAAACTGAAATTCAAGGTACATGGAATGCATACTACTCTGCACCTACAAACTGAGTGTAAATCGTTACTTAGCTTCCAGGCGTTGAGCTATAAGTGGCAGGTATAATACGGGCTGTCTCACCACTCCTCTCAACGCGGGGAACCCCGAAGTTTGCTCGGAGGGTTTCCCTCCTTGCAACTTCTCTCCGCGCACTCTTTGTGGCTCCCCTACGTATATTTCAAAAATCAAATATGATTCCTATAGTTGACGAATCCTGCTAATTCGGTATAAAACTTGTGTTCGTATTTGGGGCGTATTTGCTACTTTTGAAAAGTGCGATCGCCTTTACACCAATCAAAATGACCAACATTTCCAGTTCTGACCAAATATGGCAAACTCCCCCTGAACCAATTAATCTTCTGCTCGATGCTCCCGCGCCATCAAAGATTCTGCTGTCTCCCAATCGAGAATGGTTGGTGGAGTTGGAGCAACCCCTCTTAGTTCCCATCGCCTTGCTTGCAGAACCAGAAGTTGGTTTAGCAGGACTGCTATTAAATCCTAGAATAAACGCTCCATCTCGGCGTAACCCCTACCGGAGTATGAAGATTAGGGCGCTCACATCCTCTAATATTACCACACCGGTATTACCAGAAAACGCCCAAATAAGCTCTATCAAGTGGTCTCCTGATAGTCAAAAACTGGCATTTACCCTCACCCAAGCAACAGGACTAGAACTGTGGGTTCTCAATATGACTGAAGGAACTCCTCGGCGTTTAACAGAGCCAGTCCTCAACGCTACTTATGGAAGCCCGTATCACTGGCTATCAAACGAGATACTTATTTGTAAGTTTACCCTAAGTAATCGCGGTGAAGTTCCAATTGAACCTGCAGTTCCCCCTGGACCAATTATTCAGGAAAATTTGGGTGACAAAACCCCTAATCGTACCTACACAAATTTACTAAAAAATCCATACCACGAAGCACTATTTGAATACTACCTAACCTCGACATTAGAGAAAGTAACGCTAGACGGTAGCCGTACTCCGTTGACACCACCTAGTCTAATTGATGAAGCCATACCATCTCCCGATGGCAACTTCATTTTACTGATTACCCTACACAGACCGTTTTCTTACCAAGTTCCAGTCTCCTACTTTCCTAAGAGCATTCAAGTACTTGACAACACAGGCAAGTTTATTTACGAAGTTGTTGATGTGCCTCTTTACAACCCTCGTTCAACCAAATTTGATGAAGTGCGGACAGGACGGAGGGGAGTATCTTGGCGCAGTGATGCACCAGCTAAATTATATTGGTTAGAAGCTTTAGATGACGGCGATCCCACCCGTGATGTTCCCAAACGGGATGCTGTTTTTGAACTAGATGCTCCTTTTACCGATACACCAAAGCAACTTTGGCAGTCCGAGTATCGCTTCCGGGGTATTGTATGGGGTAAGGAGGATGTGGCGCTTGTTTGGGAACGATGGTACGATACCCGCACTGAGAGAGTCTGGCGCATTTATCCCCACCAACCTGAAACATCGCCACAACTGCTATTTGACCGCAGTTATGAAGACAAATATGGTGATCCCGGCTCACCAGTGATGACGTCTGGACCTTACAGATATAAAGTCCTGCGCTTTGCACCTGATGGTAACGCTATTTACCTTAGTGGTCGGGGTGCATCTCCTCTCGGTGTGTATCCGTTTTTGAATCGCTTAGATTTGGAAACATTACAAACGCAACGTTTATGGCAGTGCCAAGACCCCTACTTAGAAGCAATTTGCTATGTGCTGGATGATGAGGCACAAACTTTGATTACTCTTCGCCAGTCCCAAACTGCACCACCCAATTATTTTCTGTTCTCCCGTGGCGATCGTCCTAATCCCATTGCACTCACTCATTATCAAGACCCAGCTCCTCAACTGGCTGGTATTCACAAGGAATTGGTAAAGTACCAACGGGCAGATGGTGTACAGCTATCAGCAAAACTGTATCTGCCTCCAAATTATGATGTTACTCGTGATGGTCCTTTGCCAATGCTATTTTGGGTGTACCCGGAGGAATTCAAAGACAGGGAATTTGCCGGACAGTTGACTACGGCTGAAAACGCTTTTAGTCGTCCTAGCCGCGCTTCTGTTTTATTTCTGCTCACTCAGGGTTATGCAGTTCTTTCTGGTCCTACTTTGCCAATTATTGGTGAAGGTGACACAGAGCCGAATGATACTTACGTAGAGCAATTGATTGCCGGAGCTTCTGCAGCGGTGGACTATGTAGTAGGGCGTGGTATTGCCGACTCTAATCGTATTGGTATTGGAGGACACTCTTATGGTGCGTTTACTACAGTGAATTTACTGGCGCATACAGATCTATTTCGGATGGGGATTGCTAGAAGTGGAGCTTACAACCGCACTCTGACTCCATTTGGCTTTCAGGGGGAACAGCGCAATTTTTGGTCAGCGGCACAGACTTACATCCATATGTCTCCTTTTACTCATGCTGCTCAAGTAAAAGCACCAGTGCTACTCATTCATGGAGAAAACGATAGCAATGCTGGCACATATCCACTACAAACAGAACGACTATATGAAGCGCTTAAAGGACTAGGAGCAACAGTGCGATGTTGTGTATTACCATTAGAGGATCATGGCTATCGCTCTCGTGAAGGGGTCGCTCACGTGCTTTGGGAAATTGTCAACTGGTGCGATCGCTATCTCAAGTGAACTCTTTCCTCTCTTAAGGTCGTCTATCAAACTGGGGGTAGAAGCTGCTAGCTAATTACTACCCATTTCTCACCATTGCTACTCAATTTGTCCCGATTCTACCTCTGCTATTAGTTGATCTACGTAATCTCTTAACCGTTCTTGCCAATTAGGAACAGTTTTTAACTTCTCTATTTGTCCTACTCTTCCTCTAAACGCTATTACCTTGGAATCTACTGGTTGCGCGTAAATCCGTTTAGCTCCCAATTTATTTTTTTTCTGAAAAGTCATTAACAATTGCCTATAATGTTCGTTAACATACAGTTAACACTATTCTGATCAGTCTGTCAATCCATGCCACAAGTCTACCAAACTTATGTTACTCAAATTTCTAATAACCAAGCTGGCGAAACATCTGCTATAAGGTTGCTGGAGCAATTTTCACCAATAGGAACCGAAATGTCAAAAATGGCATTAATGGGACTAGAAAGCGAGATAAAGAAAGAGAAACTTAATTCTCTAATTCAAAATACATTTGGTGTAAATAAGCGTCACGCCAATAGTGTTATCAATTTTGTCGCTGGTGAATTAGATTCAGCAGCCAAATGTCATAAAGCTCATACCTCGATATTGGATTCAAAAATAACATCAGTTAAGCAGGAGATTGAACGATTAAACAAGCGACTAAAGAATCATCGAGAATACACCCAAGCCGTAGAAAAGCGTAATTTAGCTAAGGTCCCGCAGAAAACTAAATCTGGAAAGCCAAAAAAAGTACTAGATTTAAAGAAAAAGCCCGAATTTGATGAAGCCTGCCCTATTAACGGGAAACCGCATGGTAAAACTTACTTACAATTAGCTAAACAACAGCTACATCAGAAAAAGCGCCAACTGCGGATGTATTTGGAGCGCAAGTCGAAAGTAATCAAGGGAGGCGTTAAGGTAAATTTGGGTAATTTGGGAAAAGTTCCCTTTGTTGGATCTACTGGGGAAAGCAATAGTAATCAGATATGTCAGCTAACACCAGATATTGTTCCAACTCTAAAAATTCGTGTCCCTTATTTTCTAGAGGAAACATTTGGAGAATACGTCACGCTACCACTTTACAAGATTAACCAATATGGATATGACAAGATAGTTGCTGCTTGGGCATTAAACAATGCTCTCACTTATGTGTTTAGCAAAAATGCTAAAGGTAAATGGGTAGTAGCTATTACCTGTTTAGTAGATTTTGCTATTACGAGCAATGACAAATCATTTGGATGTATCGGTTTAGATATCAATCCTGGATCTATTGGCTGGTGTGCTACTAATCGTCATGGTAATCCGGTAGCCAAGGGAAAAGTTAATTTAGATTTACACTCATGTTCTACAGAACAAACTGAAGCAAGGTTAGCCTCAGCTGTACAAGAGATTACATCTAGAGCGCTAGCTACCAAAAAACCAATTGTCATTGAGAAATTAGATTTCTCTAATAAAAAGAAACAATTCAAACGTGGTAAAAAATATCGCCGAATGTTATCTGGCTTTGCTTACGCCAAGTTTTCTGAATTGTTAAAAGCTCGATGCTTAAAGTTAGGCATCCTCGTTATAGAGGTAAGTCCTAAATATTCCAGTCAGATCGGCGTCATTAAATACATGCGTCGTTATTCCATGGGAAGCGACAGCGCAGCTGCGCATACGATAGCGCGTCGTGGCATGGGAATTTACCATGAGAAAATGCCAGCGAGATACGCCTTTCAGAGTTCGATTCAAACCGAACCTCGTAAGCACGTCTTCGCACACTGGCAGAGATTCAATAAGCATTACTTGGAGGTCAATACTGCTCGGTTAAGGAAAATAGGAGGTAAAACAAAGGGAAGAGTGTTCG
>CAZZYE010000660.1:0-4948 GCA_964658145.1 uncultured Stigonema sp. | reverse complement strand
CCCCTCATCCCCCTCATCCTCCTCATCGCCCCATCACTTTCTCAATGGTTTGCAAGTGCTTGTGGTTGATGACGATACTGATACACGAGATTATGTCTCTACAGTGCTGCAACAGTGTGGAGCTAATGTGATATCTGTTGCTTCAGTACGCCTAGCACTTTTAGCCCTCGAACAATCACAGCCAGATGTATTAGTAAGTGATATTGGTATGCCTGAGGAGGACGGTTATACTCTGATTCGCAAACTCAGAAATCTTGCTCCAGACAAAGGAGGGCAGATACCAGCCATTGCGTTAACGGCGTATGTCAGAGAACAAGATTGTACCAAGGCTTTGGAGTTAGGCTTTCACATGTATGTGTCTAAGCCAGTGGAACCAGCCGAATTAATTAATTCAGTGGCAAAACTAGTGCAACGTAATCATACTCTTAAAGAAGTGCAAAGATAATTCACGAACAGGCAATTCCAACTACGCTACCAGATCCGGAAATACCTCTTGCACAGCCGGATGAACCAAACGATGATTTTGCACGTTCACACCCTTGGCTAATGCTGGGTTTTTTGCCAGTGCCTGCATACCCAGACTCGCTAACTGCATCACGTATGGTAATGTACTATTGTTGAGTGCCTGAGTTGAAGTCCAAGGTACTGCTCCTGGCATATTAGGAACGCCATAGTGTACGACATCCTCTTCAATGTATATTGGATGAGTATGAGATGTGGGGTGTACAGTCTCTATACAACCACCTTGGTCTACAGCTACATCGACAATTACAGAACCAGGATGCATTTGTTTTACCAAATTGCGTGGTACAAGGATAGGTGCTCTGCGCCCTGGCACCAAAACTGCACCAATAAGTAAGTCGGCAACTTTTACTGTGGTTTCAATATGAGCAGAGTTACTGTAAAGCAGTTCCACTCTAGAGCCAAAAAGGGTTTCTAAATAGGATAAGCGCTCGATGTTAAGATCTAAAATCTGGACTACAGCCCCCATGCCCACAGCTATTTTAGCGGCTTCTGTACCAACGACACCGCCACCTAAAATTACCACTTTGCCTGGTCTGACTCCAGGAACACCGCCCAAGAGGACTCCTCTACCACCTTGCTGACGTTCTAGGAACCTTGCCCCGAATTGTACTGCTAAGCGACCAGCAATAATGCTCATCGGAGTGAGTAGAGGCAATTTATTGCTACCTGCTTGTTCTACGGTCTCATAGGCGATCGCACACGTACCACAATCAATTAAATGCTCGGTCAATTTCCGGTCAGCTGCTAGATGCAGATAAGTAAACAGTATCTGCCCTTTTTGTAAAAACTTATACTCAACATCTAGCGGTTCTTTGACTTTGACAACTAGTTCCCGGTTCCACGCAGCTTCCGAGGTTAAGACAATCTCCGCACCAGCGCTGCTGTAGTCATCATCTGTAAATCCCGCACCAGTACCTGCTTGAGTTTCTACAAAAATGGTATGACCATTTTCCCGTAGCACTCTTACACTTGAAGGACTCAACCCAACTCGAAACTCCTGATCCTTCGTTTCCTTGGGAACTCCAATTTCCATTTACCGCCCCTAATTAATTTTTCTGTCTTGTTTAGTTTGTCAGTCTAATCCCGGGTTTTTTGAATCAGAGACTACGAATTTAACTGATTTTTCCCTGATACTACCCAATACGGTTCGGATAAGGCGTTGATCCCCCCAACCCCCCTTAAAAAGCAGGGGGGCTTTTTCCCCCCTTTTTAAGGGGGGCTAGTTCTGATCTTCAAGGACTGAATACTACTAACCGAACCATATTGTGATACTACCTACTTTAATTCAAACTTTTGCTCTTGACGATTCCCGTAATATTCTTACAATATATTAAGAATCCTAAATGAATGTAATATAGTAGCAATCATGCTGAAGCGATCAAGCAGCGTTGCCACTTCAACATCATTTAAAATTTGATTTGCTAAAAAGAGGTTTTCCCCAATGATGACACAACCACAGCCCAGCGTTACCCCCAAGCTAGAGGAACCAAAGTTCGGGTTTAATGAATATGCTGAGCGTTTGAACGGTCGAGCTGCTATGATTGGCTTCGTCTTCATAGTGTTGATTGAATACGTCACCGATAAAGGAGTGTTATCATGGCTGGGTCTGAGGTAATGTTATAAGAGTACCTTTTCAGAGGCTATCTAAAAGGCGCTAATATTATATACAATAAGGATAATTACTACGCTTTGTGGCGGTAGTTATCTCTTAGTATTCTAAAGAAAACTATAATAGTCTTAAGCTAAATACGAAAAGTGCCAATTACGGGTGAGGTGTTCTCGGTAAATTTACACAAACGTGAAACCCTACGTAGTTCACTCGTAAGAAGAAAATTTACACAAAAAGTGGACTAGGACAAACCAAGCTGTGATGAATATTGTATTGCCTCGTTTTTTCAAGTCAATCTACCGCAAAGAACCACTAATCAGTTTGTTGATTACGATGGGAGCGGTAGATGCTCTAATTGGTGGATTAGACGATAGCTGGTCATTATTTGCTTTTGGCTTGGCGACAGCAGGGGTAACGCTTGCTTATAGATGGTGGCGGATCCAGCAGCGTCGCCCCTTGCCTGAAGAACCGATAGTACAACATTACTTACCCTCCCGTTCGTCAAGTCCAAGTTTACCAATGCTAAGTATTTCTAAGAAAAAACCAACACAGTAAATGTGGAATTGAGATTTTAGATTTGAGATTGGGGAATTAGCGGAATTATAGGTGGAATTGCTTAATTTCTAAATTTAGGCTTGTAACGATCTCCCGTTAAGCCTTATGTTGGAATGAAGAAACTCCGTTCCAAAATTAAAAGTCGGTATCCAGAAGCCCGACATAGCCAAAAAGTATGAATAATTTCCACAATAAATTCCTTAATATAAGATCAACTACTTCTATCCAATCCAAAACTGTATCCACCGCAGTTTCTTTCGCAGAAAAACACTCGGACGTACCGATCGCTGATACACAAGGAGACACGCAGACAAAACAGAAAATTATCTGCTCAGACTTCTCTCCATCTGCGGTTCAAAATCCAAAATCTAAAATCTTGCTCGCCAGAAATCTCTTAATGGTAATGGGCGTAGTAGCTGCTGCGGCGATCACTCCTTTGATCCAAATACCATCTGCCATAAGCGCTAATATCATCCAATTTACACCGAACGTCCAACCTCCTACTAAGGGCTTTTCTAATCCACAGTTGGTTTATATCCTTAGAGAGCATTCAGGTACGATTAAATCCCTAGCCTTTAGTCCAGATAGCAGAATTCTTGCTAGTGGTGGTGCTGACGACGAAGGCGTTATTCGCCTGTGGGATACACAAACTGGCAAAAGGCTTGGGATTATCAAAAGAGCACACGCAACAGCGATAGAATCTCTGGTGATTTCGCCGGATGGTCAAACCCTGATTAGCTGTAGTAATGACAACACGATTAACATTTGGAATCTGAGAAATAATAAATTTACCCGCTCCTTTGTCGAGCATACCAGCAATGTGCTATCAATAGCTGTTAGTCCTGATAGTAAAGTGCTTGTCAGTGGTGCTTTAGACGGGATTCGCCTATGGGATTTGCTACAGCGGCGTCCACTTGCTACTCTGACACGTTTTGATAATTCAATTCATACGTTGGCAATTAGTCCTAATGGTCAAACATTAGCAAGTGGTGACAATAGCGGCGTGATTAAGTTGTGGGACTTAAAAGCCGGAAAATTAATTAGTACAGTTACAGCACATTCTAATCTTGTCAGCAGCCTAGCCTTTACTCCAGATGGGAAAACCTTAGTCAGTGGCAGCCGCGATCATACAATTAAACTCTGGAATGTCAATACGGGAGAACTAGTTAACACCCTCATAGGACATAATAACTGGGTAAACGCAATTACCATCAACCCAGATGGACAAACTCTAGCCAGTGCTGGTAAAGATGGTATAAAGCTGTGGAATTTGACTACAGGTCAGTTAATAAATACACTTTACGGACATTCCGACTGGGTAAGTTCACTCGCCTTTAGTCCTGATGGAACAATGCTGGCTAGCGGTGGATACGACAGAAGAGTTGATATTTGGGTTAGTCAGTAACGGCTAATTGTTAATAGCTAATTGCTTTTTTACCATTAGCTATTAGCAGTCTTGTTCTAACGGACACGCTAGGCGAACACAAGAATTTCACGCTTTCCTCCACGGACTGCTATATATTTTTCACGGTCTTATTTAAGATTCCTATATTTAAATAAAAAACCCCCATTAGGGGGGACTTGCTCTTAGCAAGTCGAGTGAAAAACTAATACTTAAAGCAGATATATCAAGCCGAAAAGGATAATCCAAATGACATCAACGAAGTGCCAGTAGATTTCAGCTGCTTCTATACCAAAATGCTTTTCATTACTGTAATGACCCTTAACGCGCGATCGCCACAAAACAGCAAGAATTGCCACAACGCCGATAGTAACGTGCAGTCCGTGAAAGCCAGTCAAGACGTAAAACGCACTAGCAAATAAGTTGGTGGTAAGACCAAATTCTAAATGGGTGTATTCATAGACCTGCCCCACTAAGAAAATAATACCCATTGCGGCAGTAATGCCAAACCACATTTGCATCCCCCGCACATCGTTCTTTTTGATAGCGGTATCAGCATTGTGGATGACAAAACTGCTAGAAATCAGATTGATAGTGTTGATTCCTGGAAGCAATAATTCCAGTTCTGGAGTTCCTTCTGGAGGCCAAGCAGGTAGTGTAGCACGGAAAGCCAAATAGGCTCCGAACAAACCTATAAAAATCATCCCTTCAGCAACTAGAAATATCAACAGCCCAAAAATCCTATGGTCTGGATGCTCTTCGTGATGACCTTCTGCTACAGTGGCAGCGTGGTGATGATTAAGGGTCGTCTTAGCTGGGTCAATTGTTTGACTTTGCATGAATTTTCTCTTGAATTA
>CAZZYE010000659.1:0-4949 GCA_964658145.1 uncultured Stigonema sp. | reverse complement strand
GCCGACCTGCCGCCCGATGTGCGCGTCGTCGTCAAATCGGAAAATGGTTCTGAAGTTACCTCGGAAGCAAAGCCTTACACTATAGGTGTTTTTGGGCGATCGCTACCCTTGAACGTGCGACTACTAATGCTACTGATTGTGTTCTTAACAATAGTCGGTGGTGGAGTCATCCCATTTTGGCTTTGGGCAAAACACCTCAAACAAGAAGCACAGGAGATTTAAAGCTGAAATGGTTACATCACCTCAATTTGCTATGAAAACAGCATTATTCTGTCTACTTCTGTTAACAGTTAGTGCATGTAGTGGTTCTTCCCAAGGCGCAAACAATGTTAGTAGCACATCCAATGAATGCCCAGAAAAACCACAAGGAAAACTCCCTAGTAATAATGTCAAATTAGTTTCGTTGACTAGTCAGACTCTTAAAGAATCTGGCATGGTTAGTCCTGACAAAAACCAGGGATACGCCTTTGAAGCCAAATCGGGTCAAAAAATCAATTACAACACTAAGGAAGATATTTGTATCTGGGTATATACTCCCGATAATCAATTACTAAATAGTAAAGTTTTACCTCAAACGGGAAAATACACTATTCAATTGGCTAGCCGTCAAGGTGCTAAGACTTTTGAATTAGAAATGGGTTTAGATACCCCGCTGCAAGCGTCTCCCTCTCCTACCCCTAAAATCACCGCACCTAGCTTATCACTATCTCAAGCAGCAGTTACATCAGCACCAAATCGACCAGCTGCCGATGCGTTTGTTAAAAACTATTACTTAGCTTTGAAAAACGGCAATTACAGAGATACCTGGAGCGAACTTTCTCCCAAATTTCAAAGCTTATCAACAGGTGGTTATTCTGACTATTTCCAGTGGTGGAATAGTGTCAGTGATATCAGGATTGGCAATATTAACTTGGTAACCCAAAGTAGTGATATTGCTGTAGTAGATGCTGAATTGTACTACATCATGAATACTGGAAGTAACTTTAAAGATTCTAAAAAACGCATCTACCTTGTCTGGAGTGATGAAAAGAATAGCTGGTTATTTGAACGGAAATTTACTCCTTGATTTTCTAAAAATTATATTCATCTAAATAAATACATTTACATATGAAAAAGCTACTTATTTTTTTACCTTTGTTAATCACTTCTGCATGTCAGGCGGTATCACAAATATCAGAACCAGCTACTCAGGCTTCTACAGGCTGTCCGCCAGAACCTAAGAATATTCCTTTAAAGCATGAAAATGTCAAAAATGTTTTACTCAATAGTGGAATTGTAAAAGAATCTAGTCAAGCTAATGCTGATAAATTCGTAGGATACGCATTTGAAGCAAAGGCAGGTCAAAAGCTTAGCTACCGTACTACTGATGATATTTGTATTTGGCTTTATACACAAGATAACAAACTGTTAAGTAGTGATAATTTACCTCAAGATGGCAAATACGTTCTTCAAGTTTCTGCACCTAAAGGTTCAACAACCTTTAACTTGGAAATGACTTTAGGTTCTCTGCAAGCAAATGCACCTTCCGTTTCTCCCTCACCTTCTGTAACAACTTCTATTCCTCCTTCAGCAACAGCAACTACAGAAGCATCTGACCTTACCCAAGAACAAGCACTTGCAATACTTCAGAGGTGGTTTGAAGCTAAACCTCGAATCTTTGCGCCACCTTTTGATACAAGTTTAGTTGACGAATTAGCTACAGGAAAATTTCATTACGATGAGACAAAACCTGGTGGTTCTATTGATTCTCTTCGGAATAATAATTCCTACTATACCTATAATTATTCTCGGATTAACGATGTTATTGAGTTTACAAATTCGGGAAACCGACCAGCGATAATTGTGAGTATTGAAGAAGAACTTTATCTTCATGGACCTAATGGGATTGACAATGAATATTCGGGGAGATATAAAAACAAATATGTTTATTATTTTGGTAAAGATAACGGTCAATGGAAAATTTCTGCTTCGCAAAAAGTTAATTCTACATTTTCTCTGCAAGAAAAGGGTTATGAGTAGAGACGCGATTAATCGCGTCTCTACACCGCCTAAAATTCTCGCCGATCACCCTTAACTGAACCGTATTAGTTTGTTCTTGAGATTTTTGGCATTTAAAATGATGTGTTATACATAGGTATTTTAAATTGTAAGTAAGGCTTAATATTTCAAAAAATTTTAGTAATGAAACATGGTTAAGTACACATTTGCCCTCAAACTTAAAGACTCAAATGAAGAGTACAGCTATGCTTTGAGTTTGACTTCCCAACAGGAGAATAACCCAGAATCTGTTTTTAACAATGAAATTCGAGAAAGTATGCGAACTAACCTACAAACACAAAGCTATTGTAAAATTAACGATTTCCATCTGAACAAAATGATTACAACTTGGATACAAGATATCAAAGAAGGATATCGAGACAGTACAATCACGCTTGATTTATCGTTGCTCATAAGAGAAAACATTAGCAAATTGAATGAGACAGGCAACCAAGAAATTCCCGCCTTGATGACTCCAGACCTATCCAACATAGAACCTTCTTTTGGAATGCTGCCACCATTGATTTTTTATTAAAATAGTAGTCTCGTGAACACAAGTATTTCTTCTCTTCGCGTTCTTGGCGTCTTCTCCTAGCGGAGACGCTGCGCGAACGCGGTTCATTAAAAAAGTAAAAATCCAATAAAAATAACCATG
Source organism: uncultured Stigonema sp. (assembly GCA_964658145.1). Lineage (GTDB taxonomy): Bacteria > Cyanobacteriota > Cyanobacteriia > Cyanobacteriales > Nostocaceae > Stigonema. The sequence goes on along the minus strand of CAZZYE010000659.1, from coordinate 2,257 downwards.
CTAAATGTAACTATCACACCTCATCGAGAATTTTTACCAGCAGATGCACCAGAGCAAAAACTGTTTTGCATGCTGAAGCTGCGACCAACAAAAGATGTCGCCGCCACACGTCCATCAACCACCTTTACTTTTGCGATCGACACCAGTGGTTCCATGTATGAAGCAGTCATGGGCGAACCAAAACCTACTGGCAGAACTTATTTTCAGGATGGCAAAGAATACACCGAGGTTACAGGAGTCCAAACCAAGATAGATATTGTTATCCAGTCTTTACTTCACCTGATCCGTTCCGGAAAACTACAAATGAGCGATCGCGTCTCCATTATCCAATTCGACGATCAAGCCTCCACCATCATTGGACTGACACCAGCTACTCAAGTAAGTCAATTAGAAGAGGCGATCGCTAACCTCGGCAAATTTTCTGGTGGAACCTCTATGGCAAAGGGGCTGCGCCAAGCATTGAATCTGCTGAAGAATGAAAATATGACCATCCGCCGCGCTTTGCTATTTACCGATGGTCAGACAGTCGATGAATCTGAATGTCGAGAACTAGCCCAACAATTCGCCAGCAACAACATCCCCATTACAGCCCTAGGTGTTGGTGAATTTAACGAAGAATTACTCATATCCCTCAGTGATACAACCGGAGGCAGCCAATTTTATGTAGTCCCAGGAAACCCCATCGGTACTCAGATTTCAATTACAGACTTGCCGAAAACCATCTCTGAAGAATTCACGCAAGCACAGCAAGAAGTTATCACCAACCTGGCTTTAACCGTTAAAACAGTTCAAGGCGTGAAACTGACTCGAATTCTGCGGGCTTATCCTTCCCAAGCTGAATTTCCCCTAATTCAAGAACCATTACCTATAGGCAACGCTTCAGCCAACGATGAAACAGTATTTATTCTTGAGTTCACCATTGCTTCTCGTACCGCCTCTAAAGTTAGAATCGCACAACTCGGCTTAACCTACGATGTCCCTGGACAAAACAGACGCGGAGAACTTCCTCCTCAAAATGTTGTCGTCCAGTTTGTTGCTGGACAAATGGCAGCACAAGTTGATCAAGAAGTCATGAGTTACGTCCAGCAGTGCAATATTGCTCAACTTGTGGGTGAGGCAACACGGGTAGCTGAACAAAATCCCCAGCGTGCAGAAGAGTTGCTAGAAACAGCAAGACGAATGACCCAACGGCTTGGTAATCAAGCAATGACTGTATCTCTAGAAGAAGCTCAAAACGAGTTACACAAAACTCGCAAGCTTTCATCTGTCACTCGTAAAACCGTCAAAATGGGGTCTAAAGGCAAAACCATGAAAATGGGCAGCGATATCAACAATGAACTTTCAGAAGAACAAATTCGCACAGCATCAGGAACCTAGAAATATAGCAGTCCTATTTGAGATCCGAACAAGGGGGACAAGGGGGACAAGGGAGAGGTGTTTGTAACTCATCTAGGATTGCTATAGCAGTCTTAAATGATTTGTGAAATCCTCTCTTTCTTACCTCTGTTACCTCTGCGCCTCTGCGGTTCGTTAAAAAAATAATTTCTCACCCTCATCAACACAAACAAGGAGTTATATCAATGATTACCTGCCAAAACTGTGGTTATGAAAATGCACCATCAACAGAGTTCTGTGAAGCCTGTGGTTCTGAACTGGGAGCAGCACCTGTAAATACTACTTCATCTCCTACAATTGTCCAAACACCAACCCCCTCCATTCAGAATTATAAAGAAGAACTTATAGAAATTCAGCCACCAACACCTGCGCCAATTAATCTTCCTACCCCTACCATTTCAGCCAGCACTGCAAAACTTATTTCTAAACAAGCTGGAACATCAGTATCTGAATTTTCTTTAGATGGCAATAGTGCAATAGTAGGGCGGTTCGATCCAGATTCAGGACCTGTAGATGTTGACCTAGAAGGATTTCCTGGAGAAGAAACCGTTTCACGAGGTCATGCTGAAATTTATTACGAAACAGGACAATGGAAAGCCAAGGATCTCGGCTCTACTAACGGTGTTTTCATTAAACGTTCAGGTCAGTCCCGCTTTGGAGCAAGAATTACCATGCCTGAAATATTAAACTCCGGAGACGAGATTGCATTTGGCAAGATTCGCTTTCTTTTTCATAACGTATAAGTCAATAGCGTCCAGTTAAGGCTTTGATCCCCCCTAGCCCCCCTTAAAAAAGGGGGGGAAAAGCCCCCCTACAGCGCTGGCTCCCCTTTTTTAAGGGGGGGAAAAGCCCCCCTTAAAAA
>CAZZYE010000658.1:0-4950 GCA_964658145.1 uncultured Stigonema sp. | reverse complement strand
TCTCTGCGCCTCTGCGGTTTTAAAAAAACTTATTAACCGCAGAGACACAGAGAAAAAAATGAGGAATTACCTCGAAATTTATTAAAAATAATGACAGTCGAAAGAGTAAAAGCCGGATTAAACTTACAATCAGGAAACCGCTTCCTCGTCCTCTACGGAGCCAACACCAGCGACACTTTTTGCACCGCAGATTTGCTGCTGCAAAACATTGAACAAGTTTTACATACATATCTGCGTTGCCAAGGCTATCAGCGGATTTTATATTACTCTGGTGTGCAAAAGCTGTATTTCCTGGATGAGCGATCGCGCAATGGCTGTCGTCTGCAACCTCATTCCCCCAATTCCCCACCCTCAACAATGCGGGTGACACCTGGTCCCCTAGGGCATAAGCGCGGATTACTCGGCAAAAAATCATCCCAACCAAATACCCCAACACAGCGATTGCAAGATATCCAAATCCTGCCTATCTTAGAAACTGTGATGCAGGATACAACACAAAATGCCATCATTTTTTCTAACGCCGAAGATTTGGGGAATTTCGACAACCGCCGCGAGTTATTTGGACGCATAGTAGATTGGTCACGCTTACCCCCCAGTAATCGCAACCTTTGCATCCTAATTTCTCACCATGAAAATCGCTCCCAATTGCAGGATTTCTGTGAGCGGATAGGGTTCACATTTTTGGCGAATTTGGCTAGGAATCGGGAACAATCTGGTCATCGTTCGTTTAATTTTTATCGTTTGACTTCACCGGATACGGTAGAAATTACGGGATTACGTGATTATTTTCGACTAGAACACCGCAAGGGTGTAGACTGGACTTATGGCGAGCAATTATCTGTTTGGATAGCGGCAGAAAATCGACCGCTGAATTATTGGTATGACTGCTTTCAGGCGGCGCGTCAGATATCTCTAGCAGAAGCGCGGCGACTTGGTTGGCTGTCGGGAGATGTTAGTACCCAGCCTGCTTTGGAACGGTTAGAGGCGATGATTGGTCTAGCGTCGGTTAAAGATGCCGTTCGGCGGCGGATGCGATCGCTCGCAGTTGAGGAAGAACGGGCGAGTCAGGGGCTAACCACTCAGCCTCCCCGGTTGCATATGGTTTTCAAAGGCAATCCCGGTACTGGTAAAACCACAGTCGCCAGACTGATTGGCGAAATTTATCGAGATTTAGGATTGCTGCGTCGGGGTCATGTGCGAGAGGTTGGGGGACGAGACTTGGTGGCGGGGTATGTAGGACAAACAGCTACCCGCACCAATGAAATTATTGATGAAGCCCTTGATGGGGTGTTATTTATTGATGAAGCATATACCTTGAGTCAGGGTGGGGAAAATGATTTTGGGCAAGAAGCAATCAGCACCCTACTCAAGCGCATGGAAGATGAACGCGATCGATTAGCGGTGATTGTAGCAGGATACCCAGTTCAAATGGAGGAATTCATCAACTCCAATCCCGGCTTGCAACGTCGCTTTGCCACCGAAATTGTCTTTGAGGATTACACCCCTGCCGAATTACTAGCAATTTTCCAGCAACGAGTGTCACAGGTTCAATGTTCTATCATACCAGAATTGTCAGCAGCCTTGACGCATCTGTTTACCCAAATGTATGAACAGCGTGACCAAAATTTCGGGAATGCTGGATTGGTGGAGAATCTGTTTAACCAGATGGATGAGTTGCGAAGTCAGCGCGTGATTGAGCAAAACCTCGACCCTGTGCGCGAACCATTTCAGGTTGCGGACTTGCCACCTCAGTATCAGCAACAAGGCAGAAAAGACGAGGACAACCTCCAGCAGTTATTGCAAGAATTAGACACCACGATCGGTTTGCACACCGTCAAACAAGCAATCGGGGAGATTGTCGATAACCAATTGGCTAATCAACGCTTGAAAGTTGCTGGAATGCCTAGTGCAGATGAAACCCAAACGCGACACATGCTGTTTACGGGGAATCCCGGAACTGGCAAAACGACTGTAGCGCGGTTAGTAGGGCGAATTTTTAAAGCGCTGGGATTGTTGCGAAAGGGGCAATTTGTAGAAGTAGACAGACGCAATTTAGTGGCTGGGTATGTTGGGCAAACAGCAGAGAAAACCGCCAAGGCGATTGAATCAGCTTTGGATGGAGTGCTGTTTATTGATGAAGCTTACGCCCTATCTCGAAGCGAATCAGGGAATGATTTTGGGCGCGAAGCGATTGATACCCTAGTGCCGATGATGGAGAATTACCGCGATCGCCTGGTAGTCATCCTAGCTGGTTACTCCCACGAAATGGCACAATTTATCGATGCCAACTCTGGGATCGCATCCCGCGTTGCCTACAAGATTGAGTTTCCTGACTACAATTGTGAGGAATTGTACCTGATTTTTGTCAGTATGTGCCAGGGGGATGGGCGGAATTTTCCTCTGGAAGTGTCAGCAAGCTTGCGGAAAGTCTTTATTGCTATGTATCAAAATCGGGGTTACAACTTTGGCAATGGGCGTGAGGTACGTAATCTTTACGAGCAAATGGTGAAGCGCCTGAAAAGTCGGATACTACGGAATAATCTGAGCGGTGAGGCGATGAGAACCTTTGCGCTGGAGGATATTCCCACTAGGGGAGAGGGGAATTAGCAGTGCTACAGTGTCCAATTTGTCAGACTAAATACGTAGAGGGAGTGGAGTACTGTTCTGCCTGCGGTTGGGATTTGACTCCTTATCCGTTAACCTTTCAATTACCGCAAGCTTTTGTGGAGAAAGAACGGGCAAAGTTGGCTTGGGCGAAACAAATGTGGGGGCGAGTGCAATCTCAGCAAGAACAACTTGAACAACACAGAACCCTTGAAGAAGCTGCAATCGCGCAACTCCAATCACAACTGAACTCATCTAACCAAGAATCATCAAAACTTCAGTCCCAATTAGAACGCCTCCAACAAGATCAAGCCCAACTTCAATCCCAGCTATCTCAATCTGACCAAGAGCAAACACACCTTCAATCTCAACTCAAACAGGTAAGCCAAGAGCGATCCCACCTCGCACAGCAGCTAGATCAAGTGTTGTCTGTACTCCAACTGCTTACTCAAAAGCAATCTCCAGATGTCAGTACTGTTTTATCCCATCTGGGAAAACACTTAGAGAGTATGGAAGCGCAATTACAGTTAGCTAACAAGATACTGTCTCACTTAATTTCTAACCTGAGTATGCAATTAGCCCAAGAAATAGCTCAAATAGCCGACAAATCGCAGGCTACAGTGCAGATTGATGAATTGCTTCAGTCCCAACCCAGTGTGCCACCCTACACAATCGCTTTTTTAGAGGTTATAAAGTCAGTATTGGCGGGAGAAAATATGCAACACGTAGACAACCTTAAAGAATATTTGGCAGCAATTGGACATGAAAATCCCATTACTCAAGTAGATGCGCTTTTAAACGCCCATCGTGAATTAAAACTCAGAGGCATTATCAAACGAGATATAGACGGAGATACTTTATATGACTTCTGATAGTCAATCAATTAGCGTAGTTATTGGAATTGACTTCGGCACTTCCCGTTCTGGATATGCTTATGCTTTCACCGACGATAAAACAATTGTCGGCAAAACAGACTGGTCTGGCGCACCTGCACCTTATCCCAAAACCCTGACACATCTTTTTTATTCTCCAGACCGCAAAGTAGAAGCTTGGGGCTACGAAGCTAGGAAGAGACTAGCACAACTGCGAAAAGACAAAGCTGCTGGTGATTACAACTTCTTTCAAACCTTCAAAATGCAGTTGCGAGAAGGTAAAGAAAGAACTGCAAACGGTCCTGTGATAACCACAAATAATCAACAAAAATTTGCCGTACTTGACCTAATTGCAGATTACCTCAGACTGCTAAAAGACCTAGCGCTAAAAGAAATTAAAGCTGCCACAGCAGGATTTTTGCGGGACAATGAAATTCTGTGGTGCTTGACCATACCAGCAATTTGGACAGATGCTGACAAACAATTGATGCGTAGCGCCGCAGAAAAAGCTGGGTTAATTAATTCTTCAGAGGCGGAAGCTGAACGTCTGTTGCTGGTTTTAGAACCGGAAGCCGCCGCGATCTATTGTCAAGAAAAAGAAAAGTAGCACTTATAATGCTAAGCGTTCGTGGAATGAGGAAGAGTTTACCACAGCCGTTAAAAATATCAGTAAGTCTGTTTACAGCGCTTTAGAAATGCCAGAGTCAGCAGAGATTACCGAAGCAATTCGCACTAATACTGAGAACTTAGTCAGAAAAGGACTTGAGTTGGTGAAGAAAATCGCCAGTGCAGATCCTCCAGGTATCCTTTGGACTGAGGAAGAAGACATCCCATATAAATCTGATCGGCACGAGGCTATGGTGGGATGTGAGGAAAGTGGAAAAATTTTATTGACGGTATATCCAGGCTATCTTGTAGGCGATCGCGTTTTTGAAAAACCTCTTGTATTCACAGTCCCTGAATAATATGTCAAGCTATAGAATTGGTCTAGATTTCGGAACCACTAACTCCATCATCTCCTACCTCACCCCTAACGGTGAACTGGAAGCATTTCCCTATCCAGCACCAGATGGACCGAAATATATTGCCTCCTTTATAGCCTAACACTCAGACGGCTTCACCGAGATTGGTACTCCTGCCCGCACCACCGCCGCCCATGACAAAACTGTTGAGACTTACGGCAATTTCAAAATGCGGTTACCCCTACCAGAGTCTGAGTTTGCTAAACACTTTCAACCCAACCGCACCCCTATTAACGTTACCATTGATTACCTGCGCGAACTACTGATAGCTTCTGAAAATCCCTACAGCTTTAGCCGCGAAAAAGGGGAAATTAGTAGTCTCGTTGTCACAGTTCCCGAAATCTGGCAACGCGATATTTACAATTTAGGACGGGAACGCCTGCAAGAGTTAATTAAAAAGTAACCGTTCAGGGGGTGCAAAGAAGACACAAAACACCCCCATGTTGAATCAA
>CAZZYE010000657.1:0-4951 GCA_964658145.1 uncultured Stigonema sp. | reverse complement strand
GGTATTGTTTGAATAGCAGTCATGTTTCCTATGCGGTTATGTGACCTCCCCGACGTTTGGTAGAAACACTTGTCGGGGATTTAAATTTCTTTTTTATTGAGTTGGCTGAGCGATCGCTTCTCTCACCCCTGTCGCGGTAGGAAAGTAGAGCACTTCATCGCACAACGATTTGTACACGTAAAAACCTGATGCTCCACCATTAACCGATTCAAATCTTCGACACAACTCTGACCAAGTTATGCCTAGATCGGTAGTGTCAGAAGGATCAACAAACTCTGTAATCTTGGTGTCATACGACTTGAATTCGTTTCCCTCGCGCACAAATACTAAATTAATATCGACTGTAGCCAGGGGATTAATTTGTTCTTCCTTCAAGGGTGGTGGTTGCCTAGGCGATTTGGGGTTGATAAAAATCTTGCGACATAGCCCCTTAATTGATTCAAGCTTAATCCTGACCGACTCCAAGTCGGAACCGCAAAAGTAGAATAATTTGCGCTCTGTGTCTATCAAGTAATAGCCTGCGCCACGATTCAGCTTGAATAGCTCTATAACCATTCTTTTGGGTGTCAGACCATTGTGATAGTCGTGATAATTACCTTCGTGTCCGAACCGAATGCAATACCATTGCGCCTGCTGGTCTAGCTTAAATATTCGGTACTTGGGCTGTGGTAGAAAGTAAATCATTTGTCGTCCTGTTTTTTGCCACCATTGGTTTGGTCACCCCTGTCTTGACCTAAGTCGTTGCTGTCGTCTTGGGGATCAATATCAGTAATTGGCAAGCTTGGGTCATGTCCGTTACCTTTTGTTGCGTCTGCGTCTTTGGGGTCAGCCATCGTATCAATGTATGCAAGAGTTTTTGTTCTGTAAGCCAAAGATTGAGGGAAGACATTTACGACTGCAACCCCGTAGGATGAGTACGGGACAGTGGCCACTGTCTTTAACCCCTCGCGCTTTGGTATTCGTGCGATTGCACTGTTAATTACCAGCGATTGGTAGTAACTCCTGCCATAGGTCGTGCGATTCGCGCGAAGACGAACGGACAGAATCTTATGAACGGAATCGCTTCGCGCGAAGCTCGCTCCCATGAAGATTCTATCCGGCAGACTTCGCTTTCTATACAGCAATTGCTGCTAGACTGATTATATTGCATTGCATTCATTTTGCAATGCCTTACCTTAAGAAAAATCAACCCGCCTTGTCCTTCGACGGAGGCGGGTCTTCCTTGAGCATTTTTAGAATGCGATCGCGTTGTTGCCTGAGAGATTGATTCTCTTCTCTCAGGCTTTTTATTTTTTTAGCGCTTCTTCTTGTGCTTGAGAAAATCTCTGTTCAAGTTCTGCTAAGGCTTGCTTGATCTCAAGGCGCATTTCCTGGCGTATTTCCTCAATTTTGTTATCCTGCTTCTTGTCATCTGGATCTAGTCCTAAGGTTTTATAAAGTAGTTCGTTAATGACTTGAGAAGATGACTTGCCTGAGTTGTCTGCAATTTTTCTGATTTCCGCAAGAATTTCTTGGCTCGTGCGAAAAGTCATTTGCTCAGTTAACTTCATATGTTTTGCACTGCATTACCTTACCTCGATTATAGTGCTACGACTAGATTTGAAAAGATATGCACTGCAAAACATTGACAAATGCAAGACAATTGCATTACATTAGATTCATGGGCAAAAGGGAACACCCATATTGCCTAAAACACTCATGCGATCGCCCTCCCGGAAAGATTGCGATCGCATGAGTGCCGAAAATCCATATCAGAAATTCTAAAACCATGCTACAACAATTTACCCATGCCGAGCTAGAGTCTTTCAACCGCACCCAACTCTGGCAACTGTGCCGAGAACGCGGATTGAAGTGCTATCCAAAAACCGCTGATTGTGTAGAAGCAATCTGGAATAAGCAACAATCAGTTGAAAAAGTAGCCGTCGCTGAAGTCATCGTTGACGAGCAAACAGTCGGTCAAACCGAGTTAGAAACTCACATTGAAGCGCAAGCTGAAACCATCGGCCCAGAAATTACCACAGTAGAAATCACCTTCTTTGATCACGAAGTCTACGCACTGGGTAAGCAAATTGCTTCAATCACCCACGACCCTGATGACTTCCAAACACAACGCTGGGTGGTAATGGTAGGTGAAACCGAGGTGCATCGTGCTGACGCCTGGGCTAAATGTCATTCGTACATCGCTTGGCACTACAAGCAAGGTACTTTACCAACAGCAATTCCAGCCATAGTTGTCGAAGCGATAGCGCCAGAAATTGAAATCGATTCCGATTATGACCCTGACTTTGGAACCCTCTACCGCGTGTGGGGTGGAAGCGTTGGGATTAATCTGCTTGGTACCTTCTACCGCGCTGCTGCTGACGACAAATGGGTCGCGCAGCCATGCAACAGCAATGACAGACCTCGTTGCAATACGGCGGCATCCGCACAGTTGCAAATTCTTTTGTTGCAAAACGCTAATCTTCGTCGCCAGCTTGAACTCGCTTATACTAACTCTAATTTTGGCTGCTATAACCGTGCTGGGGCTGAAGCGAAGGGAAATGAATTCCTTGTTAAAGAACGTCGTCGTGTCGCATCAGGTGAGCTTGTCATGGTCTGTTGTGACATTGCTGGGATGGGTAAGCTCAATACTCAAATTGGGGAGGTAGCGGTGAATAATGCGATCGCCACAAGCTTGAAGGAGATTCGTACCTGGCGTGGCATTTTCTTCATTTCCCAGTTGAATAGCGGTGATGAATTTGTATTCATCGTGGACAAGGCAGATGCGATCGATATTATCCCTCGTATGAACGTACTGTTTCAAGGTGCTGGGTTTGAGGGCGTTTACGGCGTTGTTGAGCCTCTGGGTGACGACTACATTTCATCAGCCAACGACGGGATGAATTTGGTTTATCAACTGAAAGAATTCGCAAAAATGCTGTAGGGAATTGTTCAAACGGGGCAGCCCCCTTCGGGGCGAAGCGCCCCGAAGGGGGCGTGCGCCCTAAATAAAAACAGGAGACTAATACAAATGTTTACAAAAGCAACAAAATCCCAAATCAAAATCAGGCTTGCCTTTAGTGGATCCGCCGGAAGTGGCAAGACGTTTTCAGCATTGGCGATCGCATCCCATTTAAGTAACAAAATTGCCGTAATTGACACTGAACGAGGTTCTGCCAGTCGTTATGCTGATTTGTTCAACTTCGATGTGTGTGAGCTACAAAACCACCACCCAGCAAAATATATTGATGCCATTAAAGCGGCTGAGGCATCTGGTTATGAGGTGATTATCATCGATTCTCTCTCTCACGCCTGGTACGCAGAACTGGAGCTAGTAGACCAAGCTAAGAATAGCTTTGCCGCATGGAAGGATGTACGACCACTAGAACGACGACTGCTTGATACTATCGTGCGAAGCAATTCCCACATCATTGCCACTATGAGGAGCAAAACTGAGTGGGATACAAGCCAGAAAGATGCGGCAGGCAAGATGAAACCAGTGAAAATTGGCACGGCGGCAATTCAAACGAGTGGCATTGAGTATGAATTTGACATTGCTGGTGAGTTAAGTGCTGAGCATATTTTGTGGATCAGCAAGAGTCGTTGTCCAGAGTTGCAGGATACTAGCTGGCTTAAACCGGGTGCGGAACTAGCTGAATCGTTAAAGCAATGGATGGGAACTGCTCAGGCAAAGCCACTGACACCAGTTACCAATTACAACCCCCACAATGAGCGTGTAAGGCTAGTTCGTACTTTGCTTGGCATTGATGGTAAAACGGTTTTAGAGTGGCTTAAAACCGAAAAATTGGTGTCATCTCCAGCCGAACTTGACCAAGTACATGTTGACGATCTGATTCTGTGGATGGGGATGCGATGGGCAGAAAAACAGGGGGTTCAGTACACCCATGCTCTCAACAGCTTTAAAAAGCATGTACCTACCATGATTGCTCAGGGGTACGAGGAATTGGAGGCAATTAAACAGTGGATGCAGCATGTTCAGCACGGCACGTTTGCGCTTGAGGATTCCCCCGCAAAGCTGCCTCAGCAAATAGAGCGAGAAGCTCATGTTGTTGAAAACAAGGAACTTGACCGCGTTGCTGGTTAAAACTTGTAGCCATAAGCCAAACACCACTCATGTGGGAGAGCGGCTATTTCTTGTAACTGTTGACAACATATGAGTAATTTAACAGTCTTTCAATTTGAGCAAAACGAAGTTCGGTTTGTTGGTACGGCTGACGAGCCCTGGTGGGTTGCAGCAGATGTCTGTGCGGTGCTGGAAATCCGCAATAGTCGTGATGCGCTTGCCAGACTCGATGAAGACGAGAAGGGTGTCGGCATTATCGACACCCTTGGCGGAAAACAAGAAATGACAATCATCAATGAATCTGGACTCTATTCTCTTGTTCTCACTAGCCGCAAACCACAGGCAAAGCGATTCAAAAAGTGGGTAACAACTGATGTTCTTCCCAGCATCCGCAAAACTGGTTCTTATGCCTTAACCCAACCCCAAGAAGAACCCCCAAAGTTAGCCCCTACCATCCCCACCCCTGCTGAAATATCAGAACTAGCTGACCTTGTATTTGGCAAAACTGCCGTACCACCTGAACTACAAGCAGGGATGAAAGCGAATGCGATCGCCCATCACCATCCTGCTTTAAAGCCAACTATGGAGATATTCAAAACCGCGTTGTCACTTCCCGTCGAATCAGAATTGCTGTCTCCTACCCAACTAGGTCGAATTCTAGGAGAGCGTACAAACACTAACTACACAGCGCGTCAAATCAACAGGCTGTTGCTAGAGCAGGGCTTCCAAGAACGTAATCCCGACGGTGGAAATAATCCCGCGTACTTGCCCACTGATAAAGGCAAGCAGTACTGCAAACTCATTCTAAACACGGCACAAGGACGTTCCAAAACTATACAAAGTTTGCGTTGGTTTAAAGATGTTCTGGAAGCGCTCTTAACCAACGCC
>CAZZYE010000656.1:0-4957 GCA_964658145.1 uncultured Stigonema sp. | reverse complement strand
TTTAGTATGCCCAGATTCAACCGAAAGTAACTACGTAGAAGCACGGTTATCTTTGTCAATATGACAAGCTATGCTGTAAAAAACTATATTTAAATTCGCAAATATATGCTGTTTCCGGTTGCGCCTGCAATTCTGGCGGGGATTAACTCTCTCGTTGTATGAAGTTGTTCGCGATACAGCTACAGGACAATTACTGGGTATAGCGAGAGACAAGGCAACTAGTCATTTTGCAGATCGCTCAGTTGGTCTTGCAAGCAATGGCTTCTCTATCAATCCGCTATTTGCCCCTACACATTCGTCGATCTGAGGCTCTGATTTTAACTGAGTCTTATGATTGACAAGAATGACATGCTGGGTATAGCAATGCTCTGCAACACAGCAACTTCATTGGAAACGTCAACGGCTAATACCAGTTCTATGTGAAGTTGCCATAAATCAGATCCCCCAAACCCACGCCAGTCGCCTACGGAGGGAAACCCTCCTGCAGCGCTGGCTCCCCTTAAAAAGGGGGGATCAGAGAGAATATTTAGCGCAGCTTCATGGAGAAACGGTATAAGGGGCTCGAACTGAGCATTTTGTTCACCTTTCTTAAGGAAGCTTAGAAGTTACTTACTCCCTAGGTTATACTAAACTACTTAATAGGGAATTAAGGGAAAAGATGACCCAGAATCTTGCCGAAAACTGCCTCTCATCTGATGAAAAAAAATTAAATATTGAGCAAGAATCAGAGTTTTTCATCTTCCCCACATCATTTGCCCAAGCTAGGCTGTGGTTTCTCGACCAGTTGGCACCGGGCAATCCTTTCTACAATGTGTCAGCAGCACTTCGCCTGACAGGGAGGCTTAACTTAACCGCACTACAGCAGACATTCAACGAAATTGTGCATCGCCATGAAGCGTTACGCACCACGTTTGTCATGGTAGAAGGGCAACCAATGCAGGCGATCGCACCCACCTTAACCATACCCCTGACCGTAATCGACCTCCGCAACCTTGAAAGCCAAGAACGCGAGACACAAGCGCAACGACTTGCAACCCAAGAGGCTCAACGTCCTTTCAATCTCACCACTGGACCATTGCTGCGAGTGACGCTGCTACAACTAGATCAAGCAGAATATGTACTGTTGCTGAATCTACATCATATTGTTGCCGACGCTTGGTCTATTGGCGTCCTCATTCGAGAACTGGGGGTATTATATTGTAGAGACGTTGCATGCAACGTCTCTACACCCCTACCAGAACTACCCATGCAGTACGCCGATTTTGCCGAATGGCAGCGTGAGTGGCTTGTGGGATTCGTTCTGGAAACCCAGATAGCTTACTGGCAAAAGCAGTTGGACGGCATCTCGGTGCTAAATCTCCCGAAAGACAGACCAAGGCCAGCAGTTCCAAGCTACAAGGGATCGAGACAATTTCTAGAACTACCGCAGTCCTTAAATCAGGCACTAGTTGCCCTCAGTCACCAAGAAGGCGTTACCTTATTCATGACTCTGCTGGCTGCATTTCAGACCTTGCTCTATCGGTACACACAGCAAGAGGACATTGTAGTAGGTTCACCCATTGCCAATCGCAACCGCAGCGAGATAGAAGGGTTAATTGGTTTTTTTGTCAATAGCTTGGTGCTGCGTACATACCTTGGGGGTAACCCGACGTTTCGGGAACTTTTGAGTCGAGTGAGAGAAGTAACTTTAGCAGCCTATGCCCACCAAGACTTGCCTTTTGAGAAGCTGGTTGAGGAATTGCATCCGCAGCGGGATTTAAGTCACCATCCACTGTTTCAAGTAGCGATCGCTCTCCAAAATACTCCTATAGAAGTGTTAGAACTACCTGGGTTAACGCTCTCGCTGTTCGAGAACGAATGCGTCAGCGCCAAGCTTGATTTAGAATTTCACCTGTGGCAAGACTTAGAAAGCCTGAAAGGACAAGTGGTGTACAGCACAGATCTCTTTGATGACACCACCATTACCCGGATGCTGGGACATTTCCAAACGCTGCTAGAAAGCATTGTTGCCAACCCACAACAGCGCATAAGAGACTTGGCAATTTTGACCGAAAAAGAGTTAAGCCAACTACTGATAGAGTTTAACTTGAATCAATCTAAAATCCGTCTGGGAAAGTGTGCTCTACTGACTCCTGGCAACTTTCCGCAAAATCCAAAATCCAAAATTAACAAGTGTTTTCATCAGTTATTTGAGAGCCTTGTAGAGCAAACTCCCGATGCTATAGCCGTAGTCTTTGAAGACAAACAGTTAACCTACCGCGAACTAAACATCCAAGCTAACCAACTAGCACACCACCTACAACAAATGGGCGTAGTCCCGGACTTTTTAGTTGGCATCTGTTTGGAACGTTCGATAGAAATGATCGTCGGACTGTTGGGCATCCTCAAGGCTGGTGGAGCATACTTGCCTTTAGACCCTACCTATCCTCAAGAGCGCCTGAGCTTTATGCTAGAAGACGCTCAAGTATCCATCTTGCTAACTCATTCTTCACTAGCCCCCCTTTTTAAGGGGGGTTGTTATGATCTATCTGTATGCATAGACAAAGACTGGCAGACTATTGTACAACACAGCCAGGAAAACCCAACTAGTAGCGTCACATCTGACAACTTAGCTTATGTCATCTACACATCTGGCTCGACAGGAGAGCCTAAAGGTGTTTTAATTGAACACCGAGGGCTGTGCAACATGGCTCAAGCTCAGATTGAAACTTTCAACTTACAGCCGACTAACCGCATTCTGCAATTCGCATCCTTGAGTTTCGATGCTTCAATCTTTGAGATTGTCATGGCGTTGCGAACAGGGGGAACACTCTACTTAGCCAACTCCGAATCCCAAGTCCCAGGACAAGCTTTAATCAAACTGTTGCAACAAGGTATTACTCATGTCACCCTGACGCCTGCTGTTTTAGCAGTCCTACCACTCGCAGAACTTCCCGCACTGCAAACTATCATTTGTGCAGGTGAATCCTGTTCTCAAGAAATTGTCAAACGCTGGTTCAAATCTGGTCGTCGGTTTTTTAACGCTTACGGACCAACTGAAGCAACTGTTTGGTCAACTGTTGCAGAAATTACCGATATTGGTGAAAAACCACCCATTGGTCGCCCGATAGCTAACACTCAAATTTATATATTAGATGAGCATTTACAGCTTGTACCAATCGGCACGATCGGCGAATTATATATCAGCGGTGACGGACTGGCGCGAGGCTACCTCAACCAACCTGAATTAACAGCAACCCGGTTTCTGCAAGAACCTCTTGTGGGGTGGGCATCTGGTTCCCCCAAAGACGCCTATCCCACAAGACTTTACAAGACGGGTGACTTAGCACGTTATCGACCAGACGGCAATATTGAGTTTTTAGGTCGCATCGACAATCAGGTAAAGATTCGCGGCTTCCGGATCGAGTTGCAAGAGATTGAAACGGTGCTGAGTCAACATCAATGTGTGCAAGAAACCGTGGTAATTGCTCAAGAGAACGTAAAAAGCGATCGACGCCTAATAGCTTATATTCTTCCCTACCAAAAGCAAGCACCAACAACCATTGAATTACGTGAATTCTTAAAAGAAAAATTACCAGACTACATGATACCAGGAGCCTTTGTCGTGCTAGATTCTCTGCCACTCACGCCTAATGGCAAAGTAGATCGCTGTGCGCTCAAAGCAACCGATACTCCCACAAGCCGATCAATAGATAAAACCTTTGTCACTCCTCGTACCCCAACCGAGTCAACACTCGCAAAAATTTGGGCTGAAGTCCTTAACCTTGAGCATGTGGGTATTAACGACAACTTCTTTGACTTAGGTGGAAATTCACTGCTAGCTGTACGCCTTTTAGAGCAGATACACAAGCAGTTTGAGCGTGAGTTACCCCTATCTGCCCTCTTTTTGCGTCCAACAATTGAAAGTTTAGCAATTTCTCTATACCCAGGAACAAATACTCTGCCTTCGTCTCCCTTGGTTGCGATTCAGCCTGCTGGTTCAAATCCTCCTTTCTTCTGTGTCCATCCAATCTTTGGTGCGATCTTTCCTTATTACGAATTGGCTGAACATTTGGGTAAAAATCAACCCTTTTATGGGTTACAACCTATTGGCATTGACGGACAAAATTCCCCACTGACTCGCATTTCTGACATGGCTGCTCACTACATTCTCGCATTGCGTACAGTGCAGCCAAAAGGTCCTTATTTCTTAGGAGGTTGGTCTTTTGGAGGTTTAGTTGCTTTTGAGATGGCTCAACAACTACAATCAAGCGGCGATGAAGTCGCTCTACTTGCTGTGCTTGACGCTGTAGCACCTGTTGCTGGCAATAAACCTTCTTTAGGTGATAGTCTCAGGTTTCTTTTCACCACAGTAGTACGATATATATGGCCATTTTTCCTTGATTATTTTTATTTAATGACCGCTCCTAACAAGAACAGAGTTGACAGTTCCAATTCTCGTTTTCCTAGTTTCAATCAATTCGTTCAATGGTTCAGAACTAATCTATTCTCGCACTTTAACTTAGAAGAAGTAGCTTTAGCCAACCTCATATCTCAGGAGTCCAAATCACGGATTTTGCGCGAGTTAACTATTCGTCCAATGCTTCGTATTTTCCGTGCCAACAGTCAAGCAACTCTCGGCTACGTCCCACAAGTCTACCCGAAGCGAATCACTCTTTTTAAAACAAGCGTTCAGTTAAGGATTGCTGATGATCCAAGTATGGGTTGGGGTAAGCTAGCTTCTGAAGGAGTGGAAATTCATCTAATTCCTGGTAATCACCTCACGATGCTGAGAAAACCCCATGTCCAGGTGCTCGCAGAACAGCTAAGAGCTTGTATTGATTAGGGCAATGACTGCGAACCCGAAGGGCGAGGCGTTGATTATCGCACCCCTACAATTTGTGTGATTGCTCGCCGTTTTCTTTGATATACAGCACCATTATTGGGTAGACCACAATATAACCCTTCGGGTTCGCCC
>CAZZYE010000655.1:0-4966 GCA_964658145.1 uncultured Stigonema sp. | reverse complement strand
CCCCCCTTTTTAAGGGGGGTTAGGGGGGATCAAAGCCTTAACTGAACTGTATTGGCTGTGCCCCTACCGTTTGTGTGTTCATTTAACCTGATTTGGTATAATTTCGTTTTTCCGGTTTCCCAAGTGGTCGATATTGTTGGCAAAACCTACGATATTTTGCCGCACACTCGGACAAAGTTCTCCCCAGTTTCAAAAAAGCTGAGTGCCATTGAGTAATGCCATCATTACTCAAGGGATCATAAATACCATAGTTGCTAAAGTCATAATTGCTATTAGACAATCAATGATCTGCCGCATATCATGTACTTGGGATTTGTTTTTTGACTCAAATAACAACGGAGAAAGACATGGCTGCAATCAGTGGACTGTCAGGGAATGAAATCTTCTGCCTTCGACAACAAGGTATGCATGCAGGAGATTTGGTGATTGGCAACAGTGTCTTTTCTCTGGGGCTAATTGGGGGAATTGCATCAGGGCTGAAAACCATAGTAGGGGGAGAAGTCACGCAAGTTACCAGTATCATTCATGAAGGACGACAGAAAGCCTACGATCGCATGGTAGCAGAGGCACAAAAGCATGGTGGAATCGGTATTACGGGTGTTACCAACGAGTTAGTGCAACAATTGGGAAATGTGGAATTCCTTTCGATTGGTTCCTGTGTACATTATGAGGGTAAACAAGCTGAGGAGTTGAGATTCTCATCTTCGGCAGACGGACAGGAACTTTACTGTCAAATGGACGCAGGATTTGCACCCAAAAAGTTTGTCTTTGGCAACGTTGCCTACTCGATTGGGTTGGGCGGTGGAATACTCGGTTCTCTCAAGAGTTTAAAGCGGGGAGAAATCAAGGAGTTCTCGCAGATTTTCAACGAAACCCGCCACCTAGCGTTGAAGCGGATTAAAGCTGAAGCCCAGAATGTGGGATCAAATGCGGTGGTAGGGATTAGGACTTCGATTGTTCCGTTTGCGGGGATGCAAGAAATGGTGATGATTGGCACTGCTTCTCACCATCCAGTTCTAGCACCTAGCTTTAGCCAAAGTCCGATTACGAGTGATTTAACCAATCAGGAAATGTGGAACCTAATCAACTTAGGTTATATGCCGTTGCAGTTGGTTTTGGGTGTTTCGGTGTATTCCCTTGGCTTGGTTGGAGGACTCACCTCGGCATTCAAGTCTTTTGTGCGCGGTGAGATTAGCGAACTGACTACCCTGATTTACGAAGCACGCGAACAAGCGATCGCCCACATTGCTCTCGATGCTTCCAAGTGCAACGCTGACGAAGTCGTCGGTATCAAAACCTACGTTTATCAGTTGGGAGGTGGGATTATCGAGTTCATGGCGATCGGTACCGCCGTGAAAAAGATGTCAGGGATCAGCACACACTCATCAGTGCTATTACCCCAAGCAATCATTCAAGACAGAGATACATTTGTCAACACCGCAGAAGGGACGCTGCGGACTCAATTAAATCAAATGTCACAACAAAATAGTTAGTGGCGAAAAGCTACCGTTTGAAGATCAAAGCTTTGACTGATTCATTTTTTATACCAAGCTTGTCGCCACTGCTTCATTTGTTCAATTTCTTTCTGTTGAGAGGTGATTATATCTTGAGCCAGTTTCTTGATTTCAGGGCGTTTGGACTTACTTAAGGCATCTTGAGCCATTGTTACAGCCCCTTCGTGGTGAGGAATCATGGCGTTGATAAAACGTAGATCGAACTGTGCATCGGCTGCACCTAAGTCCATGCTCATCATCATACTTTTCATTTGGTCAGATGACATCTCCATCATGTGACCCATCTGAGCATCATAAGCCAAAGGCTTCTCTCCTGCCTGAGGATACCAAGCTTGTCGCCATTGTTTCAACTCAGCAATTTCTTTGTTTTGCGCTTTAATGATGTCGTTTGCTAGCTTTTCGATCTGTGGACGTTGAGATTTGTGTAGGGCAACTTTAGCCATATCTACTCCTCCTTGATGGTGCGGAGTCATCGCATCAATGAACCGCAAATCGTAGTTAGCATCGGCTGGACCTAAATCCATTGTCATACTGTGATTCATCTGACTACTATGATCCATGCCGCTTCCGTGGTTCATCTGTTTTTTGTCGCTGGCGTTGATAGCAGTAGTGTTTTGGGCTGGGGAAGCAGTTGTAGAAAAGGCTGTAAGTACACTACCTGCTGCCACCAAGGTAAACGCCAAAAACCCATTTCTCACATTTAGGAGTTGCATAAGTATCATCTAAAAGTTTCCTGATTCCATTTTCAACTCTCTAGTAAACTGGAGAGTCAACACATTTCCTTTATTTACAGCCAATTTCATCTATTTGAACCACAGGCGCTCTTGTTGGGGCACAACAATGTTGTGCCCCAGATTATGTGGTCTAATTACCCTAATTGCTGTAACTGAACCGTATTGGCATTTATAGCCGTTTTCAACTGAGTGAAGTACAGGCAATTGTAGGGGCACAACAATGTTGTGCCCCTACCCGTGTACCTCATTCAAATGAAAACCGCTATAAAATCCCAAAGTTGTAACTAAATATTAAGCGGTCAAATATTCACTTGACTCTCTAGTTGACTGGAGAGTACAAAATTGTTTGAGTTGGGATATCAATCAAAGGGGTTTATCTCACATGGATATCACACTTAAACTACGAGGTATGAGTTGTGCCTCCTGCGCTAGGAATATCGAAGAAACAATTCATTCGGTATCAGGAGTGATTGATTGCAACGTTAACTTTGCTGCAGAGCAAGCCACAATTCAATATGACCAAAAGCGTACCAATCTAGAGCAAATCCAGCAAGCTGTAGAGGATGCGGGATATTCCTCCTCAGTCCCAGAACAGGAAATGATTACGGGAGAGGATGATGCCCAGAAAGCCGCCAGTCTGGCAGAATCCCGCAAGATTACCCAGAAGGTTGCGGTGGGGGGTGCAATCAGCATTCTACTGCTTGTGGGGTCGCTGCCCATGATGATCGGGTTGAACCTACGGTTAATTCCAGCATTCCTACATCATCCCTGGTTGCAGTTAGTGCTGACAACACCCGTGCAGTTTTGGTGTGGTGGGTCTTTTTACCGGAATGCTTGGAAAGCCCTGAAACGCCGTGCGGCAACGATGGATACGCTGATTGTCCTAGGTACGAGTGCAGCATATTTCTATTCTTTGTTTGTCACCCTTTTTCCTGGATTGTTTAGAGATCGGGGTTTGATGCCTCATGTGTACTATGAAACCGCCGCAATTGTGATTACCTTAATTCTGCTGGGGCGGCTGTTTGAACATCGCGCCCGGGGACAAACGAATGTAGCCATTCGTAAACTTATCGGATTGCAAGCTAGAAACGCCAGAGTTATTCGTGATGGTCAGTCTATAGATGTTCCCATCGTCGAGGTCAGGCTTAACGATATTATTTTGGTGCGTCCGGGTGAGAAAATTCCGGTGGATGGCGAAGTAACTGAAGGGACTTCCACAGTTGATGAAGCAATGGTGACTGGTGAGAGTATGCCTGTCAAAAAGCATCCTGGGGATGAGGTAATTGGCGCCACAATTAACGGGGCAGGTGCATTTAAGTTCCGGGCGACACGAATCGGGAAAGATATGTTTCTGTCGCAAATTGTCAAGTTAGTGCAACAAGCACAAGGTTCCAAAGCACCGATTCAGCGCTTGGCAGATCAGGTGACGGGATGGTTTGTGCCTGTGGTTATTGCCATTGCGATCGCCACTTTCGTCATCTGGTTTAACGTCATGGGCAATTTGACGTTAGCTTTAATGAATACAGTCGGAGTACTAATTATCGCTTGTCCCTGTGCCTTAGGTTTAGCCACCCCTACCGCTATCATGGTAGGCACGGGTAAAGGTGCAGAAAACGGGATCTTAATTAAGGGTGCGGAAAGTTTAGAACTCACTCACAAAATCCAGACGATTGTCCTAGATAAAACTGGCACATTGACACTGGGTAAACCTACTGTGACAGACTTTGTGAGTGTCAATGGCACAGCCAATAGTAACGAGTTAAAACTTTTGCGATTGGCAGCGTCTGTAGAACGTAATTCCGAGCATCCTTTGGCAGTGGCTGTGGTCAAGTATGCCCAATCTCAGGAAGTGGAATTGGCAGATGTCCAGAACTTTGAGGCGATCGTCGGCAGTGGTGTGCAAGGTATTGTTTCGGTTCACCTTGTACAAATTGGCACTCAACGCTGGATAAAAGAACTACATATCGACACCGAATGTAGAACTCTCGCAAGCAACGTCTCTACATGGGTTGCAGCTGGTAAAACCGTTGTTTGGATTGCGGTGGATGGGGAAATACAAGGGATAATGGGAATTGCAGATGCCCTTAAGCCCTCCTCCGTAGCAGCTGTGAGAGCATTACGTTCGTTAGGTTTAGAAGTGGTGATGCTGACTGGGGATAATCGCTTTTCTGCGGAGGCGATCGCCCGTGAAGTCGGTATCAAGCAGGTATTTGCAGAAGTCCGACCCGACCAAAAAGCAGCGCTTGTGCAACAGTTGCAAGCAAAAGGAAAACTGGTTGCAATGGTGGGTGATGGCATCAATGATGCACCAGCACTGGCTGTTGCAGATGTGGGGATTGCGATTGGCACGGGGACGGATGTGGCGATCGCCGCCAGTGATATTACCCTGATTTCTGGCGACCTGCAAGGCATTGTGACTGCAATTGAGTTAAGTCGCGCCACAATCAGGAATATCCGCCAAAATCTGTTTTTTGCCTTTATTTACAACGTCGTTGGAATTGCGATCGCCGCCGGAATTTTGTTTCCAATCTGCGGCTGGTTACTCAACCCAATTATCGCCGGGGCAGCGATGGCTTTTAGTTCTGTTTCTGTCGTGACTAATGCCCTGCGCTTGCGTAACTTCCAACCAAAAACCAGAATATTATAATCAGGGTGTGCAAAAGCTTAGGGACTTCCAATTAAAAAAATCTCCAATTTTGTAGGGTGCGTTAGACGGAA
>CAZZYE010000654.1:0-4969 GCA_964658145.1 uncultured Stigonema sp. | reverse complement strand
TAGTTGGCGCTGGTGCTGCTGGACTATATACGGCGCTGTGTTTGCCAACCGAATTACGAGTCGGCTTGATTACCAAAGAAACCGTTTCTTTGTCTGCTAGTGAATGGGCGCAAGGTGGTATTGCCGCTGCGATCGCACCTGAAGATTCCCCACAGTTGCATATTGAAGACACGATGCAGGCAGGTGCTGGTTTGTGCGATCGCCCCAGTGTAGAATTCCTCGCGCAACATGCACAACGCTGCATTCAATCTTTAGTAAACTTGGGGGTAGCCTTTGACCGTCAAGGCAATTCGCTGGCTTTAACTTTGGAAGCTGCCCATTCTCGCAACCGTGTTCTCCATGCTGCTGATACCACAGGCAGAGAAGTCATCACCACCCTCACGAACCAAGTACTGCGACGCCCGAACATCCAAATAATTCAACAAGCCTTGGCGTTAAGTCTGTGGCTAGAACCTGAAACAGGAATTTGTCAGGGAATTAGCATATTTTATCAAAGTCAAGTAAGATGGGTAAAAGCTGGGGCTGTGGTTCTAGCAACAGGTGGTGGTGGTCAGGTGTTTGCCCAAACCACTAATCCGGGTATCAGTACGGGCGATGGAGTAGCAATAGCATGGCGTGCTGGGGCGATTCTTCGGGATTTGGAGTTTGTGCAATTTCATCCCACAGCCCTCACTAAACCCAATGCCGATCGCTTTCTTATTAGTGAAGCTGTACGCGGCGAGGGGGCACACCTCATCGATAGTGAAGGGCGGCGTTTTGCCTTTGATTACCACCCGGCAGGTGAACTCGCTCCCAGAGATGTAGTCAGCCGCGCAATTTTTAGTCACTTACAACAGCAGCAAGTTGACCTCACCACTGCCCATGTGTGGTTGGATATGCGCCCCATTAAAGCTGAAAAGATTCGCCACCGCTTTCCCAATATTATTAAAGTCTGTGATCGCTGGGGTACTGATGTATTTTCGGAACCAATTCCCGTTGCCCCAGCTGCCCATTACTGGATGGGTGGTATTCTTACGGATCTGATGAATCGCACTAATATTCCAGGTTTGTACGCTGTGGGAGAAACCGCTAGTACTGGGGTGCATGGGGCAAATCGCCTTGCAAGTAATTCCCTACTGGAGTGTGTTGTATTTGGCGCACAAATGGCTAATGTAGAGACGCGAAATTTCGCGTCTCTAAAAACTGTACCAGAGCAACTTGAATTTAGCTTAAATTTGGGTGAGTGGAACACTCAGCAAGCACAATTAGAAGTGCTGCGGCAGAAGATTCCACGTCTGGTGTGGGAAAGTGCTGGTATCTGTCGGGTGCAGTCTGAGATGGATCAGGCGATCGCGACTGTTGAATCTTGGCAGCAAGATTTTGCTACCTTGCCTGTGAGTCAATTCTTGCTATCTCTAAGTCCTGCACAACCAGCTTATTTCAATCTTCCCAATGTTGAAAGCCAAGTACGGTTGTGGGCAGAAACCCGCAATTTACTAGATATTGCTTATTTAATTTTAAAAAGTGCTGCTTTTAGAACTGAAAGCCGGGGAGGGCACTACCGCCTAGATTCTCCCCAATCCGACCCAAGCTGGCAAGTTCACACACTTGTACAAAAACACAATTGGTGGAAATCTGCTGTTTTAGACAACTAACACGGGGGAATGGCTAATGGCTAATTATTATTATTAGCAATTAACAACCAACAACTAACGAGTACCACTACCATGCGTACTATCAGGACCGCTATAGTTTTGTGGTACAAATGTACTATTTAATTCATCTCTGGGACTGATGTTTTTTAAACGAGGAGAAGTATCCTTAGGAGCGGTTAAACCGTCAGTAGCACTAAAAACATTAGCAGTCAAAGTGCTAAAAGTCCCTCTAGCATCAGCAATTTCGGGAATTATCAAATGCGCTCCGATGAAAAACATCAGTAAACTTGCGATTTTCAACCTAGTTCCCATAAGCCTCAGTAAATTCACTTGGATTGTGTCCTCTACTATCGTGAAAGATTAAATTTTTCAGTATTGATAATTACGTTTTATTACTCACTTAACGTTATTGGCATCTCTCTAAAGTGAGGGTTAGGCATGGAAAATAACCACTCAAGGGGTATATTCGGCTTTATTTATTTTATTTTAATATTGCTGTGAGTTAAAAATATGTTTTTAAAATAACTACATAGTAAAGATCATTTCTTGCTTAAAAAAAATACTTTAAGCACTTTTTTAAAAGTACGTCTCAGTAAATATAACTAAAATAAAGACCAATACGGTTCAGATAAGAGAATTTATCCCAATTCCAAAAATGATTGCTACAAATGAATACCTTGGTAGGGACACGGCACTGCCGTGTCCCGACAAGATGTGTCGCATTATTGAATGAAATTGCTATTACCTGCCATCAACCGATGTAGAGACATTGCATGCAACGTCCAGACACGTGTAAAATCTCCCGTAACCCTACTTAAACCAAATCACGCAAACTCATAGCGGTTTTTACCTAGGTGCTTAGCACGGTACATAGCAGCATCTGCTTGTTTCATCAAGGCTTCACTGTCTTGACTATTAAATGGGTAAACACTGATGCCAATACTGGCAGAGACTTTAATGTAATGTCCGTCCAAGACAATCGGGTCATTGATGGTTGCTAAAATTTTTTCGGCGACTATAGTAGCAGCTTGCACTTTGGGAATTGCCCGCAAAATCACGGTAAATTCATCGCCGCCCAACCGGGAAACAGTATCACTACCGCGCAAAGAATTGCTGAGGCGTTTGCCAACAGTGATCAATAAGCGATCGCCAATTTCGTGTCCTAGAGTATCATTGACTTGCTTAAAGCCATCTAGGTCAACAAATAGTAGTCCTAGTAATAAATTATTGCTTTGCGCCCACTGTAGGGAGTCATCAAGTTGTTCTACAAAAAATTTGCGATTGGGTAGACCAGTGAGGTTGTCATGATAGGCAATATACCGTAAGTAGTCTTCTTTTAGTTTTAATTCATAGTTGGAGCGGGATAACTCGGCGTGCTGGCGTTTGAGGTCGTCCTCTTTCAGTTTGCGTTTAGTAATGTCTCGGATAACCCCAACTAAAAAGAAATTACCAGCTGCGTCTTTGTGGAGCGATCGCTTAGTGGCAATTAAATAGGTTTTTCCACAAGCATCAGTAAATTCTTCTTCATGTTCCTGAGATGCCTGACTTTGGAAAACTAGCTCATCTTGCTGGCGAAACACATCAGCTTCATGTTTAGGGAAAAATTCATAGTCAGACTTTTCAATCAAAGTGCTTTTGGGATAACCGATAAGTCCACAATAAGCCTCATTCAAAACAATCCACTGGTGTTTTTCATTTTTCACGAAAATTGGGTCAGGAATTGTATTGATCACTTGATGCAAAAACTCTTTAGAACGTTTCAACTCTTCTTGCTGATATGCGAGCTGATAGGTAATGACAATAGCTGAACCGCCATAAGTTAGAAGCCCTGGTATGATTGGTATCCACCAACCAAACAAGAAAGCAAGGTAGGCGCCACCTGTCAGTACAAAACAGGAAAGCAGAATACTCACGACGCTGGATTTGGGACGCTGTATTTGCCACCGAGTAGAGGCTCCCACATAAGCCCAGGCGAAAATCCACAACCATTCTACGGGTTCAGACCAACCTTTAAGTAAAGGTCTTCCTTGGAGGGCGGCTGTGATTAACTCGCTGATAAAATAGGCTTGCAGTTTGATACCAGCCACAGGCTTTGCCGTACCAATCAGACGGCTGGAGTATGGAATTAACACAAAATCTTGGAGACTGGTTGCAGTAGAACCAACTAGCACAATGCGATCCTTAATCCAACTTTCTGGTACGCCGTCGGCTAGCACTTCCCTCATAGATACCTTACGGAAGCCGCTACTATCCACTGATGAGTTTCTACAGCCAACTTTAGGAAAGTTGGACAAAATCTGGTAACCTCTGTTATCTACCCCGACGTAGGGACCATAATTAGACTGAAGACGGGGAAACACAGCCTTACCCAACTGCAAATACTCCGGGTTGTCTTTTGCTTTCTGGGGAGTAATACCTTCTGACTTTAAATACACTAAAGCCAGCTTCAAGGCAAAACTAGAGTGTGGCTGATTATTAATGTGCCAATACAACAAGCTGCGACGTATTTTGCCATCAGCGTCAGGTAGCACGTTGTTAAAACCTACTTGGTCAAGCTGACTAAGAATCGGTGGAGGTGGAACACTGGCGTTTTTGTGATTTGACAGGAATTCAATGCCAACCAAGTTGGGCATAGACTGATAAGCCGCAACCAAATCCTGATGACCTGGTTCCACCGGCAAATCTCGGTAGATATCTAAACCAATAGCGCGAGGTTGGTGGACTTTTAATTTTTGCAACAACTGGGCGATGACGCCATCTGGAATTGGCCACCGACCAACCTGTCGTAAGGAAGCTTCATCAATCGCTACAATAGTGATCGGCTCTTGCGTGTGTTCAGTTGGACGTAATTGAAAAAATTGATCCAAGGCTGCTAATTCTAAGGATTGTAATAATCCGATAGAGCGCAATAGCAGGATGCACACTGCAACGCTGGTAGCCGTAATCAATTCCCTATTTCTTCTACCCAGCGCTTGTTTCAGTGCAAACAGTAACTTCACGAAACATTTGCCTAGCTGCTTACTCATTCCCCTTACCTGATTGGGAGAACTATGTTAATTTGACACGTGAATATAACAGGCATGCGATTTACAGGAAAATCCCCCAGGCAAGTCAAGAATAACCAATTATAAAATCTAAATTTTGAAATTATTCAACGTTCTTCATGAGGCTTAACTTCAAAATATGCAGTTAGGAGTAGGGATTTACGTGAAGTATGTTTATAAAGTCAACTGCCTGGAGTGCATTAGGAATACCTCAGCCAGTTGACTTTTTTGTATAACTATGCATTTTCATTCAGTTTGACTTTTCACTTTATGTGGAAAAACTAACGTGAA
>CAZZYE010000653.1:595-4974 GCA_964658145.1 uncultured Stigonema sp. | reverse complement strand
CTTAAAGATAAAAGCGTTGACATTTCCGTTCGTTCCTCTGCGGCAAAAGTGTTGGGGAATTTGGGATCGGCCGCGACACCCTACGTCAAAGATATCCTTAACTTCCTCAAAGATAAAAGCGTTGACTATGAAGGTCGTTCCTCTGCGGCACAAGCGTTGGGGAAAATCAGAAAACTGGAGTTCAATGAGGTTGTTATCATTCTGGATAATGTCTATTACGATGGTCAGTCTCAAATTGCACAATGGCGCTTTTTAAGTTATTTCCTTGGAGGCGGTACTGATGAGGTGAAAACTTTGCTGAAATGGCTTGGCGAACCTAAAACACCACCCAATCAACTTTCACACTCTGAAGGCGTCAAAACACTGCAAGTCTTTCGCAAAACCTGGGAAGACAGTAAGGACTTACAGCAATTACAAGCAGACTTGGCAAGGCAAATTGCCACAGTTACCAAAAAAGTAACTTGGAAATGGCAAGACATTAATCTACTTCAATCTCATGACAATAATCTTAAAACTGCAGGAAAAACCGAAGATGATACGGTACAGTCAGCAATCAATAATCTGGAATTTTGGCGGTGGTTTTTCCTTGTCAGAAATATTATCCTCGTTCACCTTGCCATTTGGCTTACCCTCATCTTAGCCTACACCAAATTTCCCCAAGTTCAAGCAATGTTCTGGAACCCGTGGATACGGCGTATTCTGGGGTTTGGTTACATCGGCATATTCTTGACTTCGTTTCCTTACCTGCGTAGCAGACTATTTGAACCATTCAAGTCTTCTCTACTAGCTGATGCGGGACTAGACAACTTCAACCCTCAAGCGTACTTCTCAGAAACCGGGGTTGTAGAGACGCGAAATTTCGCGTCTCTACAGATGGATGGGGAGATGCGATCAATTACGGATGTAATTCCCAGTATCACTGGGCAAATTGTCTTAGAAGGCGATTCTGGTTTAGGCAAGTCGATGTTTCTGCGGCATTTGGTGAAAACCTCGGTAGAAATTACGCAAAGAAACCCGGTTTATACCAAAAATCATTTGTTCAGCAACCAAATATTTACTCAGAAACCGGGCTTCTGGCACAAGGTGCGTAAGTTCTGTTCTCCCCAACGAATAGTTGTTTACCTCCCCGCCCAGAAGTGCGATCGCGGTGTCGTTGAAGCAATTCAAGCAAAACTGCAAGGGACACAAAATACAGAATTCCTAAAAAACTTGATTTACAATGGTGCTATAGATATCTGCATCGACGGACTTAACGAAGTCACCGCTGACACACGGGCAAAAATCTCCCAGTTTGTGGAAAACTATTTCCGGGGCAACATTATTATGACAACCCAGCCCCTGGAGTGGACACCCCCCTCAACAGCAAAGAAATATGAATTGCAGCCGTTGAAGCGCGAACAAATACAACAGTTTTTGATTTCTCGTCAGTTGCGACTTCCCAAAGATGCTAAATTTAAAGACACTGATTACGAGCAAGCTTGCATCCACTACATAGCAGCAGCTTTCAACGACCAACAATCCCCGGAAGATTTAGCAGCTGCCCAACGCATTCTTTCCAATCCAATGGATTTAACTCTGGTTGCCCTCATGCTATCACAAGGCAAGCAACCAGACCTGTTTCATCTGCAAGAACAGCAATATCAGTTGATGGCGACAGAATACCTGCAAAAATGGAAACACGAATTTCCACTGAAGAAGTTTTCTGATGCAGTTTACCATATGCGGCTCAACGACGAAAGCGCCATACCGAGAGATGAATTTGACCAAGAATTGAGCAGTATGGAAGATGAAAAATATAAAATGGTCGTCAGCCGTCAGTGGGAGAATGCCGAGGGAGAATCCCAGAAAAGCTGGTACTTTCGTCATGACAAAATTATGGAATTCTTCCTAGTGCAAAACTTTCTTGGCAAAAGTGAAGAAGTCCAAGCACGTATAGATAACCACCTTGGCGACCCGCGTTTTCGGGGAGTTTACTTATTATTGGCAACTTTACTCCCCGTAGAGGTTGCTTTAGAAGTGCGGGAAAAATTAATCGAATACGCTGCTCATACCAAAGACCATACAGTAACTAATACATTTGTACAGTTGTTAAAGTTGCGATCGCCACAATTGTTCAAAGACGGTACATTTAAGCAACTGTTACGACAACACGAACAGAAAGCGAAAAGTTTGGATTGGGCAGCTAAGTTTCTGGAACTCGTAGGTGCGAAAATCAAACGTGAGAACTCACTCTACCTAACCATCGAAACTATTGAAAGCAGACTCAGTACCTACACGCCTTTACCAGTTTTGCTGACAGTGGGTACGCCAACCGATCAAGACATTATCGGACTCGTTCAAATCTCTGAAAAATTGGCGTCGGACGACACAAAGAGGGTTGGTATTCTTCTCTACAGAGTTTCCCCTGACACCACCGCCAGAATAGAAATGGCAAAGGTACGGTTACGCGACCATTTTGTGCTGATTCCAATTCCTCTCGCATTAATGGAACAAGCATTTCCAAATAAATTCGACTGTATCGGATTGCTGGAAGAGTATGTTGAACGCTACTTACAACGTGCTGATTTCTTCGATGACAAGAACGCCATTAGTGACACATTCTCTTTCTTTGGTCGAACAGAGTTATTGCATCGCTTGGGAGAAGAACTCATTAGGTATCAGGGAATTGGGCTATTTGGATTGCGCAAATCAGGTAAAACTTCTGTGTTGCTGCAGTTGGGCTTTTTGTTGCGTGAACATCCAGTAGTACATATTGATCTCCAACGATATGGAGGTTCGCGCTACGGTGCGTCTTTATTCAACGATATCCTTCAGAGTCTGTCTACTTTAGAAGGTGAGATTCCATATTTTGAGCCACTTTCGCCAGATAAACCAGCTGTAGAATTAAAAGGAGAGTTTATCCGTAGAGTCAGTGACTTTGCCCGTGCCATCCAAGGAAGTAAAAAGTATAAGCTACCAATTATCTGCTTTTTAGATGAAGTAGAAAGAATTATTCCTCATCCAGAAGACACGAGGGAAAAAGCAGAAGAATTTAATGCTTGCTTTGAAGCACTGCGAGTGTTGATTCAAGAACAGCGTCAACTGTCACTTCTCGTCGCTGATGTGCATCCCGATTGTAATCGAATTAATATGTGGGAGCAAGAAGGGGTAGCAACGAATCCTGTGTTTAGCTTCTTCAAAGAAGTCTTTTTGTCTCCTTTTTCTTTTGAGGAGACGAAAGAAATGCTCACGAACATAGGCAAATTGATGGGTTTGGAGTTTGATGAAGCAACCCCCAGACAAATCCATCACCAAAGCGGTGGGCACCCATTTGTCTCCCGACAACTTGCTCGCTTTTTAACCCAAAAGATTAAGGATAAAAATATAAAGCCTGCTCAAAGCGGAAATATGCTGATAAAATGGGCAATGGTAGAGCCTTATTTAGAGAAGACTTTGACTCATAAAGGTGAGTTGAAGAATTATATAGAAAAGAGCATTTGGGAAGATTTAGAAAAACGCGACTTTGAAGTGGCGATCGCCCTCCTGCAAGTCTTAGCCTGCAACGAACATTTTAGCCAGAGGATCGCAGAACAAGCGTTCCTGAATAAACTAGGAGCTAGATTTACAGACAATCAGTGTTTGGATGCCTGCATCTGGCTCACAAATGTTGGATTATTGTATCACGAGGAAGTGGAAAATCAGGATTTTTACCAAATCCGGATTCCACTCTTATCGCGGTGGATTCAAATGCAAGTGACAGAGGAGGAAACCGAACAATGCAAAATTCACTCGTAGAACGCCCGTTTGATAACTTCCGAGTAGCGATTACTGACCCTTCCCACTTCTTTGGGCGCAGGGAATTGCTTGACACAATGCTTAAGTCACCATTTCAGGTGCGGATTCTCTTAGCTGGACGGCGCATGGGTAAGACAAGTGCCTTACGTGCTATTGAGTGGAATTTGCTGAATCCAAATACCACCTATCCCCGACGAGCATTTCCTGTACTGATTAACTTACAGTTGGAACAACCCAAGGATTTAGACAACCTACGTTATCTACTAATAGCCAGACTTCGGGAAGCTGTAGAACGTTGGAAAGATGTCCCAATGGCTGCTATTAGACAGATGTACCACGAGTTTCTTGGTCAAGTCAAGGGTAGCGAGGTAACTGTTAAGTTTCTCGATCATTTGGATATTAAGCTTAACATCAACAATCCCGACTATGAGCGACGTTTGAATAATGATAGCTTCCGCTTGGCATTCCTCAAAACTATAGAGGAACTTCGGAAGTTGAATTTTGAAGGTGTCTGCTTTCTCATCGATGGGGCTGAGTTCATCGTGCGTCAGAGTTGGGCAAGTGATGCGTGGTCTTACCTGCGGGGATTGAAAGATACCGACACT
>CAZZYE010000653.1:0-585 GCA_964658145.1 uncultured Stigonema sp. | reverse complement strand
GCTATCGAGATTTGAAGGAATATCAGCAGCGCGTAGGTTCTCCATTGCTAAATATAGCAGAAGTTGAATGGTTGGCTTGTTTGAGCGATGAAGAAACAAAAGAGTTGGTTGGCGATCGCGCCGAACAGGAAAAGATTCACTTGAGTGATGAACAAATCATTTCAGTTCTCGAATGGTCAGGATGTCATCCGTACCTGACACAACAAACGCTAAACGTTATTTTCGACGGTCACCATCAAGCATCACGCTCTAATCTAATCGACAAATTGTTACAGCATCATGACAATGACTTTTCGGGGTGGTGGAATGCAGAACAACAGTCTGCTTGCTTTGGCGAAACTGAACGCACAATCTATTGTAACCTTGTTCAGCACCGAAAAGGAACTCCTAAAAGTTTAGCTCAGTCTACAGGTTTAAGTCGAGTAAAAGTGGCAGACGCGCTAGAAGTCATTGCTGGCACTGGTGTGATTCGGCAGTTAGATGACGAGGATTATGCAATTAGTTGTCGGTTGTTCGAGGAGTGGGTTGTACAGCAGACTTTATAAGCCCTTTCTATTAGACATCTCCAAAAATGATTGTAGAGAC
>CAZZYE010000652.1:0-4976 GCA_964658145.1 uncultured Stigonema sp. | reverse complement strand
AATTAGTAATTATTCTATCAGTCTGCAGCGCCCTTGAGTCTTGTCCTCAATGCGCTTTTGGCGATCGGCAACAATCGTTGCTAATTTCGGTCGTCCAGTCAGGGCGAGGCGCAAGTCTGCCCAAATTGTATAAAGCATATCAACGATGGGACCGATAATGGGCAATTTTGTAGCAGCATAAACCCATCCCATCCCAAGGGTTTGGTAAACTTGACGAAAAACCTCCACATTTTTGATCGGAGTGCCGTCAGGAAGCACAGCATGGATTCGCCCCATCGCCGTTTCATAGTCAACACCGCCATGCGATTCGGGGTTATAGTTATCGTCTGCAATATCCACAAACGCTACCAAACCTCGTCCGGCATCCCGTTTAGTCAAGAAGTTGACTTCTCGTACACACAACGGACACTCACCATCATACAGCAGCTTAATTTGCCATGAGGTCGTTGAGTACTTTGGTTGGGTAACTTCAACGGATTTGTGGGACTGAGTTTTTGACTCGGACATAGGTGTTGGTATTACTTTCGTAGCCAAAGATCTACCATATAAAATGGGAGAGCAAGTCGTCAAGCTTTTTTGACTTCACACGTCGTTAGCCCCTTAGCTCTTTTCACAAACTTCTCATCAAAAGTGTACATTTGAGTACAATGCCAACTTTGAGCTAAGTGAAAAGCATCCGCAAAATCTAAGCCAGACTCATGCCATAGTAGTACCTGAGCAATTAAGTTTGCATCGGCAAGATGAACATTTGACAAGCCAAAAAGTTTCCGGAAAGCTAAACATATTTCCGCTGGTTTAAACTTATACGCAAACCTTAGCACCCACTCAGTTTCAAGGATCGCCGTATCTGGTATAAAAACATCATTATTCAGGAAAATTTATCGACTTTTTTGGAACTGTGATTCATCATCTTGGACCAGCAGTCTTACAACAATATTAGTATCAACTGCGACCATGCCACGACTCCTCTACACCGGGCGCGAATAGCATCATCCATATCTTCAAGAGTTTTTGGTATACCTTGATATTTCAAGCACCCGACGACGACATCATCTAAGGTAGTTTCAGGAAAAGACTTCTTCTGTAATAGAATTCCGTTGGCATAGGTTAAATCGTCCTCAAGTTCTTCTTCTCCATAGTGCCTGTTGATACCTTTATCTACCAATAATTCTCCAAACTCATATTCTCCCATGCGAGCTAGTTCCCTAGCCTTGCCAAAAGATAACAGATGTTGACGGTAGAGAGCGATGCCTGCGGCGGGCTTCGCCTACGCTAGTTCAGTTAACAGTTCCTTTTCTACTCGCTTGGATGGTAAACGGATCGCCTCAAGGATAGAATCAGGTATAGACAGTTGCAGACTCATGTTTGTTTGCCTCTAATGTGGGAAAACCGTAGATTTTTCAATTATGCTATCTTGGTGACTTAAATGCATGGTCAAACGCTAGGTGGACGCTACCAAATTATCAAACATATAGGACAAGGCGGGTTTGGTGCTACCTTCCTAGCTGTGGATATGCAAACTGGACAACATTCAGAGGTAGCAGGATTTATTTCTGGCAAACTCTTTATAGAAATTGAGCGTTTGCAACTACCCTACTTTATTCCAAAAGAATGTGTTATTAAACCAAGAGACAATGGTGGTTATGAACCAGATGTTATTATTCTAGATAAACAACAGGTTTCTAACCATGAACCTCGATGGAAAAAAGAATCCATCATAACAAGAGGTGATTCTATTCGTTTAATCGTTGAAGTTGTTTCTACCAATTGGTCTGATGACTACGCTTTGAAATTAGAAGAGTATGAGTCATTCGGAGTTGGTGAATACTGGATTGTGGATTACTTAGCTTTAGGCGGTAAACGATTTATCGGTAATCCTAAGCTACCTACTATTTCTATTTACTCATTAGTTAAAGGTGAGTATCAAGTTAACCAGTTCAGAAGTGGCGATCGCTTAATCTCACCAACATTCCCGGAATTCAATTTAACCGCAAAACAGATTTTTCAGGCTTGCGTAGCTTAAAGTTATATCATGTCCGGTTGAACAGTAGTCCGTCGCAAACGAAGTGAAGCAATCTCTAGACGCTGGCGATTGCTTCTATCCAGGAATATAGCTTGGAATAATAGACAAAAGTAAGCCTGACTAAGAATAAAGGTAACACACAGCATCATATGAAGATAAAAGCAATTATCCATTCAGCCGACGAAGGATGCTACTGGGCAGAAGTTACTCGGTGGCGATCGCACTTCAACTAAACATTAATAGTTTACTCGTTAGGATCGTTCAAATGTGATTCTGTTGCAAACTCTACATCTAAGAGGATGTTTTCAAAGTGGTGGCTGATGTATCAAAAACTTTAGATCCTCCTAAATCCTCCTTAAAAAGGAGGACTTTGAGAAGGTTGTTCCCCCCTTGGAAAGGGGGGTTAGTTCTGATCTCGATACAACCGTAGACTTTTCAAACATCCTCTAAGCAGCCGCCAATTACTGAGGTGTCAAGATAAATTCGTAAGCGTCTCATATAGAAACCATTCGATATGTGATAAAGTAAACAAAAAATGCAATTGAGTGAGTAGTTCTTGGAAATAGGGTGAATAGAATGCTGCTAGGTGGACGTTACCAAATTATCACTCAGTTGGGACGAGGAGGGTTTGGTGCTACTTTCGTAGCTGTTGACACGCAACGACCGGGGAATCCTCAGTGCGTTGTTAAGCACCTTAAACCTGTGGCTACCGATCCATACACTTTACAGGTAGCAAAACTTTTTTTCGACCAAGAAGCAGAGATCCAGCAAACTTTAGGTCATCATGACCAAATCCCGCAATTATTGGCTTACTTTGAGGAAAATCAAGAGTTTTATTTAGTTCAGGAGTTGATTGAAGGTCACGATTTAACCCAAGAACTACCTCCAGGCAAGCAGCTTAGTGAGGCGAGTGTCATTAAACTGTTAAATGACACTTTGGAAATTTTAGCATTTGTCCACCAGCGCAAAGTCATTCATCGGGATATAAAGCCCTCTAATATCCGGCGACGACAAAAAGATGAAAAAATAGTACTCATAGACTTTGGGGCGGTCAAACAAGTTAAAGGCTTGCAAGTTAATCCTCAGGGACAAACAACTTTTGCTATTCCCATTGGCACCCCTGGTTATATGCCGAGTGAACAAGCAAAGGGTGAACCAAAATTCAGCAGTGATGTCTATGCATTGGGAATTATTTGTATCCAAGCAATGACCGGGATAAATCCCGATCCTCGATCCGGTGGAGGACTCCCGACACACCCCGATACAGGAGAAATTATCTGGCGCGATCGCGTCAAGGTCAACCCTAAGCTAGCAAATATATTAGACAAGATGGTGCGCTATGACTTCCGTCAGCGCTACTATACAGCAGATGAAGCGTTGCAAGCTGTCAGAGAACTAGAGGGGAAATCACCACCTTGGAAAGCTTTGATTGGAGTCGGAATAGCAGCAGCAGTTGTCATCAGTGTTTTTATCTCAAATTTTATCTCAAAGCCAGAGAATTTATTGATATACAAAAGCTATGATAATCCTAATTATAAGATAAAAATCAAATATCCTGAAACTTGGTCTATACAAAACTTAGAAAACCCTGTTACTGGGGAAGTAGTTACATTCTTGTCACCTAAACAAAGTCAAGCAAATAAATTTCAAGAAAATTTGACTATCAAGGTTTTGGAAAACTATTCAGGCACATTAAACCAATCTACCGATTTATTCAAAACCGAAATCAATAAGCATGTGTCAGAGGCTAAAATTATTGATCAAGGTTCAACAATTCTGGCAAATAAAGCAGCGAATCAATTAGTTTATACAGGTAAAAATGAGGGCAACAGTTTAAAAAATTTACAGGTTTGGACTTTAAAAGGTGATAGAGTATACATAATCACCTATACGGCAGCAATAGATGATTATGATCAGTTTATGCAAACAGCAGAGGGAATGATTAAATCATTTGAAATTTCTGCTCCCTAAAGCTTATGAGGAACGCGGACTAAATAAAATACAAAACTTCAGGTGTAGGTTGTGAAAACCCTTGAGTCCGGCATCACCCCAAATTTCAGTTGCCGTACTTTCGGCTATATCGTACCCTACAAAAATTGCTGGAAAAGATGGGAGTAAGAGTTTAAAAAATATACTGGTTTGGACTTCAACAGGTCATATGGTATACATAATTACCTAATTAAGCGTTAGGGCTTTTGTTGTACGCGTTGTCGTACATGGTCCGCCAAACCTGAGAAGGAACTAGTACGGTTGCGGGAATCATTAAGTTTTTCGATCTGCTTCATTAGACACTGCTGGGCTACGATTTCATCATCAAATAGCCCCACCCGGTGTCCCACACGGGTCTGATCTTGGTTATTGTAGGCATCACAAAAGTTGGGATTAATCCGCAGGGCTTGGTTGAAATCCTCGGTTGCCCCCTTGTCATCTCTCAATTTACTGCGGACAAGACTCCGGTTAACGTAGGCTTGATCGTAGTTGGGATTAATCCGCAGGGCTTGGTTGTAATCCTCAATTGCCCCATTATTATCTCCCAAATCATCGCGGACAATACCCCGTTCATTGTAGGCAGCAGTATAGTTGGGGTTTAGGCGAATTGCTTCGTTGTAAGCAGCGATCGCACCAGGAAAGTCTTTTTTCTTATACTTATCCATACCCTGAATATAGAAGTCGTCAGCTTTTGGTGCTGTCGCTACAGCAGTGTTAGTCGGACGGACTCCCACATCTACCTCAACTTTTGCTGACAGTCTCTTGAAGGTATTGATGGGAATGCCCAAACTCAAGCCAGTTTTGAAATTGTTGCGATCTTTGTTTGTTCGACCATGAACTCCTACCAGTTCACCTTTTTCATTGATCACTGGACCACCGCTCATCCCCTGTTGGGTAATATTGTTATAGATCAGGACTTACGCAACTGGCACAAGCAATGGCGCGGCGTAGCCGCGTCGAGCGC